>JAZSAO010000399.1:0-4802 GCA_045601945.1 Faecousia sp.
AAATACGGAGGTGTCAAGGGCTTCGCTGCTCAGGGCGTCGATTTCTCGACCGGATGGAAAGGACAGGCCAAGAAGCTTTCCGGTTCTGTCAATAAGTTGACCGGCAGAAATATCTGTGGTGCCACCGATCTTTTCACAATGGACGCTTCTCCCCTGTGGGGTTACATACAGAAGTTCTGTAGTACCGCCGGAGAGATGCCATGCTAAATGGGGAATATCCAGTAATTCCATGGCTCCTGCGGAATACAGAGAAGCTGCTACGTGCATCTGTTGATGCGCACAAGTATATACAGGAACACCCAAGGCGGAGCCTAAGACTCTTCCTTGGGACTCCCCAGCCAAGAAGCAGGGCATATAGGAGCCTTCTACGGCACGGGGACGAGTGCTTACCCCAATGGCGTGAATTTCTTGCTTCCCTATATCTGAAAACAGCCTGTCGGTTAATTCCGGCAGGCGTTTTACATGGGCAAACAAAGCATCGCTTTGGCGAAGTCCCAAAGTACCTTGGGCTACGTCTAACAGCTGCGATACATTGTGCCCCCTCTCACCGTCAAATACAGCGACGGAGGTAGTATAGTTACTGGTATCAAAAGCCAGTACTGTCATTCGGGACTATCCTCACGGATGGTTCTGGCAAAATTCCGCAGTATACCGTTTACGAAGGAAACAACATCCTCGTCCTCGTACTTACGGGTTAGATTTACGCACTCGTTAATTGCAACCCCAATAGGAACATCTTCCACATACAGGGCCTCATAAATGGCCAGACGCATGGCGGCCTTAATATATCTGGAAATACGGTGGAGCTTCCAGCCCACAGAGTGTTTGGATATGATCTCATCCAACTCCGGGCTCCTTGCCATGACACCTTCGACACAGCTGCGAATATAGGCGACTTGCTTTTTTCCGGGGTGTTCGGCATAAATTTCATTTTCTTCTGCGAGTCGGTCATAGTACTCCCCTGCAAGTCGAGTCTCTACCGCAGTTGCAGGATCTTCTCCCGTATAATCCAACTCATAGATCAAATGCACGATCAATTCTCTAACATTGGAACGAGTCATATACTTACTCCTTATGTAATCTTTGGCAATAATATGATAAAATCTAAAATAAAGATGGATCTATGACAGAGTTTGACAAATTATTACATTGCCTATGGACTCTGCCATAGAATCGTAAAAAAGAGATGGACTGTTATTCCTGAGGCTTGGTTGCTTTGGGAACAGCGATTCCGCTGACATTCACGTTGACAGCTACAGGACGAGTACCGGACATATTGGTAACCTCTTCGGCAATAGCTTCCTGAACAGCTTTTGCAACGGTCATAACCGCACAGCCCATTTTAACGACAAGATTGCATGAAATAACCATGCCTTCCTCAGTGAATTTAACGTCGATGCCTTTACGGAAATTCTTTTTCCCTAAAATATTTCCAATATCTAAAGTTGTTCCGGTAGTAAGTCCGTATACGCCGTCTACCTCACGGATCGCCACGGAAGCAATTGATGCAATGACTTCTTGAGAAATCAAAACAGATCCATTTTCCTCGGTTTGAACTAAGTAACCTTTTAATTCTGACATAATTAATTACCTTCCCTTCTGTTGCGCAGCTAAGCTACATTATCTCTTCTATATTGTATCACATATTTTTGAATTTAACAATAGTTTTTTCAGTTCTCTTTACAGGGAATCTATGAATTTATTAAAACTGCCATAGTTGAACCCTATGGCAGTTTTAAGATTTATTCTACACCGAATATGCGAATATCCGAAAGGCTGTAGTCGGTTTGCGCCATAACAATATCCGCCAGTACGGATACATCCCCTTGTTGCAAACCTTCCTGTGGCATTGCAACTGCGACGGAGATCCCTTCATCACTAATGTAGGCAACACAGTCTTCATATCCTTTTGCGATCACCAAGCTTTCGATTTGAGACTCTGCAAGTGCTTCGGAAATGATCGATTCCAATTTTTGGCTGCTTTGACTGACATCCTCACCTTCTGCATAGGCCATGGCTTCCTGCAGCAGTGACACTGCCTGATCTCGCGCATTCTGTCTGGATAAACGCATTTGTGCAAAATAGGATTCCTGTTGTGTTTGTGTATTTGCCGCTTCCAGTACAGCGTTGCTGTCATTTTTTAACACCAAGGTAGATTCACCCATGATCTTATCTGCATCCAATACATCGACTAAATCCACAGATTCTTTTTCGTAAAGCCAGTTCAGGTAGATTCCCCCGCAGAGCAGAACCATTACAAGGGCAATGATGGTATTCCGTTTCCAGATCTTCATAGACATTCCTCCATTACTTCATTTTCAAAATTGTAATATTGTGACTACTTAAATTTGTCAAAGCCGCAACAGCTTGGGTAAGCTGTAACTTGACCTCTGCATCCCCTCCTCCTTCACAGACGATCAAAGCTCCCTGAAAGATAGGATAGTCCTTCCGTGTTACTATCGGTTCATCATATGAATTCCCCTGAGAAACTATGACTGTTTTTTCTGATTCTTCCACAGTGGTTCCTTCTTCTTTGGTTACGGTCATACCGCTTCGATCCGATAAATAATGTGTGTATTCCCCCTGCTTTAGCGTTAGAATTACGTCTACTTCACCAACACCATAAATTTGAGATAATACGCTTTCAAGACGTTCTTCCATGATCAGACTATATTCGGACGCAGAGAGTTGATGGGGATTTTGTGGAACGGAATCAGAAACTTCGGTCTTTTTCGTAGAATTAGGCAACAGAAAGAGTCCTATCCCGATAACAAGGATCCACACAGCGTGTTTATATTTTTTCAGAATATGTATTATTTTGGTTAAACCTTCGGTAGGATTAATCATACAGATCCCACCTTTGCTTATCTACCGGGATACCCAGATCTTGGGTGAGATACTCCTGCAAAGCACTCCGTTGTTCCCCACCGATTACACCGGATAAATAGACTTTCTCCGGTGTTGGATAGGTGTCATCGGAAACTTCTACTTTTATAAAAAGTGTGGCTCCCATAGATTCCGCTTTCTTACGAATGTAGTCTTCTGTTGTAGTTTGTACTTGCAGACGCAGCTTGTCTCGATACAAGGATTCATAGTCTGATACTCGAAATTCCTCATGGAAGCTGTCCCCTATTTCCTTCGCAAGGGTATCTATATTTATGGCTGAAATAGGTTTTATGATTACAAGAAGCAGTAATACTCCTATCATTGTTCGGATGACTCTGCGTATCCCATCGTCCTTTATAAGTGTCATTACTGTCATCCCAATCAGTGCAGTTGATGCCAATGCAATGAAATATTCTATAATTCCTGTCATATTCCGCTCACTTTCAAATAACATACCCCTGATATCAGCAATAGTGCGCCACAAGTTCCGGTCATGGCCAAAAGCATTCCCATTGCTGTAGAAATATGTTTTAGCATGGATGTATGTTCTTTTAAGGCTACCGCGCCGGAACAGGCGGCGGTTACTTTCATGATCAAATACTGTATCCCTACGCGGAGAAAGGGCAAAAGGGTCATTCCCATGACCGCTAACATTCCTAAGATGCCTATACTGTTTTTAACTGTCGCAGCGCCGGTCAAAAGGGTCTCGGATGCATCGGATAAAATACTGCCTACTACAGGAACCATACCGGAAACTGCAGCCTTAGTGGTTTTCACGGCTACAGCATCTGCAGCCCCACTTATAACCCCGGTTAAGCTGAGAAATACCGTAAATACATACATCAAAATTCGAAGAACTTTTTCAATGAGCCAAGCTATAAATTCTCGTAATTCCCCTAAAAGGGAATTTTGCAAGGCATTTTCCCCCGCCGCCAAAGCAAGATATAAATATACTCCCGGTATTAATAGCTTTGTCATCACTCGCATAAAAAGCGTGGCAAATAGTGCGGTTAAAGCCTGAATACCTCCTGCAGTAATGGGATTTCCGGAAATTGCCATGGCGGATGCCATAATTGGCAATAACAAAGCACTGTAATCCGTTAATTCGGTAATCGTATCCTGCGAAAGTCGGACCATTGAATGAAAAGATCCTAAGGTTGCGGCGAATACTCCCAGAACTCCCACGAGAATGCTGACAGATTTTTGATTTCCAATAGAGGAACATATGCTACACAAAAGAGTGATGACCAATAGGATTCCGGAGGTACGAAGTCCCTGCCGCAGTGCGTTTGTGCTTTTGCCGAGTGCATTCATGAATATAGAAAGCACGGAACTAACAAAATCATGGGAATGTGGATCTATATCTTCTAAAAGGTCCTGCGCTTCCGAAGGAAGGTCTTGCAGCAAAGCATCTTGGTTTGTGTCGGTAATATCCTCTAATGCACCCACATTGGAAATACAAAGGATCGTTACAAAGAGGATCAGGAATACCTTTCTCATGTATCTCCTCCTAAGGTTCCCAAAAGGTTCAGTACACCACGAAACAGGGGGAGTGATATATATAAGCACAAGATACAACTACCGGTCTCTATCATTTTTCCGATAGCGTTCTGTCCGGCATCGTTACATATGTTGACACAGATCTGGCTTAGAAAGCCAATGCCAAGACATTTTAAAACAGGGTTTAAAAGTTCCGGATCCAAACCGCTCAGTTGCCTTAGTTCTTCCATAAAGTCTAACACCGGTCTCAGGAAATAAAGAAAAAAGATCCCGATAATGACCCCTGCAGTCAAGCCCAACAGAATCGATATTTCACCGTAATGTTTTTTTAGGACGGTAGCAAATATTACGGATACCAATCCGATCACCATAACCTGAAGCAGTTCTTGTATCAAAAGTGAAACAGCTCCTTTACC
>JAZSAO010000400.1:0-6201 GCA_045601945.1 Faecousia sp.
ATTATGCCGCTAATAAGCGGCATGGCGGCTTTGCCGCCAAGAAATGCCGTGTAATACTGTTTCTTCCGCCTAAGGCGGTGCAGGATATTTATCCTGCGATAAAATGGTTTTCTAACCATTTTATCAAGAAACAGTATTATACTATAACAATGTCGGATTCCGATTGTCTGATACTGAATTTCAAAATAACGTAACCTTTATAAAAGAATCAATATAGGGTACGGATCTTTTTGCGGTAAAGGATAATCATGGTTGTTGTACAGTAAGCAAAAGAAGCAATCTCCGCAATGGGGAAGGCATACCAAACCATGTCGATGTTCCCGGTCAGAGACAGCAGATAAGCAGCAGGAATCAAAACCAGCAACTGACGGCAAATGGAACTGATCATGCTATGAATACTCTTACCCAGCGCTTGGAATACATTACTGAAAATAATACATACACCGGCGACTACAAAGGGAATGCTGATAATCCGTAAGGCAGGAACACCAACCTTCAGCATCTCCTCATTAGGATTGAAGAAGCCCAGTAACGTCTCAGGGATCAATTGGAAAACCAGAGAGCCAATGATCATAATACCCACAGAACCAAAGCAGCCGAAGCGAATGGTCTTCTTGATCCGATCCGGTTTTCTTGCCCCGTAGTTATAAGCTGTAATAGCCAGAACTGCATTACTGATACCAAAAATCGGCATAAAAATGAAACTCTGAAGTTTAAAGTAAGCACCGAAAACCGTAGATCCCGTAAGTCCCAAATTGGGAGTGATTTCATCAAAGCCCTTGAGAACGATATTCATCGTAGAATACATAAGAGATCCAATGGCAACCATGATAATAGAGGGAATACCGATTCCCAAAATCTGTCCCATAGTCTTACTGCAGGGACGGAAGCCCCGGAAGCTCAGATCTACATCCGGATTCTTCTTCAGGTTAAAGATCACAGCCAAGATACAGGCTACGATCTGTCCCAAAACCGTTGCTACCGCAGCACCGGCAACCTCCATCCGAGGGATGGGACCCATGCCGAAAATAAAAACCGGATCCAGAACAATATTCACGATCGCACCGATGCCTTGGGTGAACATGGTATAGGTGGTTCTGCCCGTAGACTGGAGGAATCGCTCCAACAGCACCTCACCGAAAATACCGAAGGATACCAAGGTAATGATCCGAATGTAATCCACACCGTAAGCAACGACCTGCTCGTTGTTCGTCTGGGTGTTCATAAACCACTGTGCGCCGAAGATGCCGAAGAGGGCTACCAGAACCATTCCCACAGCAGACAGAACCATACCGTTCTTTGCCACTCGGCTGACCTTCTCCAAATCCTTTTCCCCTAAAGCCCGGGACATGAGGGCATTGACACCTACAGAAATACCTGTAGCAATACCGATCATAATATTCTGTACCGGGAAGGCCAGAGATACTGCCGTAAGGGCATAGTTATCCGTATCGGAGATCCGGGATACATACACACTGTC
This sequence comes from Faecousia sp., assembly GCA_045601945.1. Lineage (GTDB taxonomy): Bacteria > Bacillota > Clostridia > Oscillospirales > Oscillospiraceae > JAZOXB01. The sequence goes on from JAZSAO010000400.1 coordinate 1,481, forward strand.
TACCACATTGTACAGAGCCTGTACCAGCATGGACAGAGCCAGAGGGAGAGCCATCTGAAACAGCAGCTTCCCAACAGGCATGACTCCCATTTTGTTTTCTCTCAATTGGTTCATAAACCGGTTCCACTTCCTTTTTTTGTAATACCGAACTATTGTAAGATAAACCGGCGAAAAAAGCAACCCCTAATTTCCCCCATGCAAAAATTGTTATGCCCGTAAGACAGAATCTCTCAAAACCGAAGGCTTTTCCCTTGCTTTTATAAAAAATAGGGTTATAATGTATATTGGAAATATATATTCAGAAAGGAACCATTGTTATGAAACGACTGTTTTCCCTTCTTTTGGCTCTTACCCTGCTGTGGGGTCTTCTTCTGCCTGCCTCTGCCCAGGTGAGAAGTCTCTCCTCCGACATTTGGAGCACCCTTGACCTTTCCAAAATGCCGGCAGTACAGTCTGCTGTCAGCAGCGGAAACGAGACCCTTGCCAAAGAAGAGCTCCTTCGCTACTACAGCGAAAAATTTGCCCAAGCCCAACCTGAGCCCGGCAGCGCAAGCAAGGGTGCCTTGGTCTACCTCGTGTGCAAGAATGCCATTTCCTTCTCCGAGCCCTACCTGACCTATGCCGATGTCACCGCCACGGCCTATACCAAGTATTCCATGAATCTGGCAGGGAACAAAACAGGGAACTATGTCCTTTCCATGCTGGACAAAACCGTAGGAGAAATCGTAGTCGCCCCCCGAGAAGACTCTGCCTACGCTCCCAGACTGGTTCTCATCTGCAAGGACGGCACCACCAAGACTCTGACCCCCACCGCCGATACCTATGTACGGGCAGGAGCCTCCGGTTCGGCTAACTACAGCAGCTCCAAGACCCTCTATGCCCACGATGACTATTCCGGCACCACCCCCTACGGCAATAACACCAAGCGGATCTACCTCCGCTTCGACACCACCCAGATTCCCGCAAACGCAGACACAGTCAAGCTGGAAATCTATGCCAAGCGTTCCGGAGGAACAGAAAGCAGCCTGCGGATCCACGTCTTTGGGGCATACGCCACAGCTTGGACGGAGACCAATCTAACTTGGAATTGGCTACTGAACAACAAGTGCCTTGCCCATTTCTCTTGGAATAACATGGCCGGAGGCTTTAACTGGGTGATTCCTGCAGGAGTTCCCTCCCAGTGGGCAGCCTATAACAGCCGCTTCTACGAGGTCACCTCTCTGGTGCAAACTGCCCTGAAGGAAGGAAAGACCTCCCCCAACTACAACACCTATATGCTCACAGCGAAAAACTACATGCTGGACTTTATCCGAGATGCCGGGGCAGGCAAGCCCGAGACCTGTCAGGATCTGGAGCCTGCCAACCGGCTCCTGGAATTCCCCTATATCTACAAGCACCTGCTGGCAGGAGGCTTCATCACCCCCGAGGAAAACGTGACCCTCCTTTCCTGGGTTCGGGATGAAACCAACTTCCTCAGTGACAGTTCCTATCTGTTTTCCTCTGCCAATCAGCCTCTGAACGACACAGCCTTCTATCACGGCTTCCGCCACCTCACCGGCTTCTACCAAGGAGGGGGCTTCTTCCCGGAGTTCAAGGCTGCAGCAAAATGGCGGGCAAACTACGCCGCCCGTCAGAAGCTGGTAGTAGATGCCTTAGTTCTGGAGGACGGGGCCTATAATACCATTTCCTTCGGCTATCCTTCGGAAATGATCAACTGCGGCGTGGTTCTCTTGGCTGCCATGAAGGAAGCCGGAGACAATGCCACCGCCTACACCATCAAAACCAAGCTGATCAAGCTGGCAAAATATCTGGTAGATTGCACCCAGCCCAACGGCATCCTCCCCTATTGGGGACAGGGGGCTCCCAATACCGCCCTTCCCGTAGTGAAAACCGTTCTGGAAGCCATTGGAGACACCATGGAGGGAAATCCCACCGTTGCAGAGCTCCGCACCTTCGCCAAATCCATGGCAAACTGCAACTTGGAAACCTCCGCCCGGTTTGATATGAGCAAAATCGTCGTAGACCGAACCGGTTGGGGAAGCCAAGATACCATGTTCTTCATGAACGCCAAGTGCGGCGGTAACCATACCCACCGGGATGCTCTGGCCCTTCTCCTATATTACCAAGGCCGCCAGCTCCTGACAGACACGGGCATGACCTCCTATGACAGCAACCATGCCCATTTCAACTGGCAAAACTCCGCCACCCGTTCCCACAACACCATCGAGATAGACGGAAAAGCCCAGACTATCTACCAGAATCTGGAGGATGTCACCCATATGGGCAGCATACAAATGGCCGCCGGTCCCGGACTGACCACCGTTACCGCCTGGTCCGATGCCAATAACAACAACACCTCCACCAAGAGTCTGTCTATGGACGGGGTCATCAACAACAAGGTCTACCACAGCACCGATTTCCGTCACTACAGAGACGTAAGCTTTGTCAAAGCCCTTGGGGATCTGATCATCGTCACCGATAAGATCGTTCCCGGAGACTCTATTTCCCACAGCTATACCCAGAACTGGCATTGCGCCCCCAACTCCAACGCCTCTGTGGCAAGCGATGCCTACGGAACCGGAAAAACCGCCTACGCCTCCGGTCCCAACCTGATCATTACCCAAGCCTCCGCCACTACCCCTGCCATCCGCAGCGGCTACGATGCCACTGCAGCCTCCACCCCCACAAAATACTTTGAGTATAAGCAGACCAAGTCCGGCACCGTAACCTACCAGACCCTTCTCTATCCTGTTTCTCAGGGTGCAACTGCCACGGTCAAGCCTACCAAGCTGACCATGTCCGGCACCACCGATGCAACCGCCCTTGCCATGAGTGTGAGCATTGCAGACAGCTCTATGCCGGAAATGAAAACCCTGTATCACTACCACTCCTTCGAGACAGCTCCCGCTACCCGCAGCTTCGGGGACTATACCACAGACAGCGCCACCGCCCTCTTAGCTGTGAACCAAGGAGGAAAGGTCTTCTTCGCAGGACTCACCGGAGGCACCACCCTGAAAAACGGAAGCAATGTTCTCCTGTCCTCTGCCCTGCAGCTTACAGACCTGACCGCCACCTTAGAGGGTACTACCCTCCGTGTGGAAAGCAGCGATCCCAATCTGACCGTCACCGGTCTCCAAGTAAACCTCAGCGGACAGACTGTGGAAACCCTTCTCCTGAACGGAGAGTCCGTCTCCTTCACTCAAAGCACCGACGGCACCGTAACCGTAGGAGGGAAATACATCCTGTCCCATTTTGAAGCCGGAGATCCCTTCTCCCTGACCTCCGACTGGACAACCAACCTGACCACCGCCACAGTAGACACTGCCAAGGGTCTCCTCACCGGCACCATAAACGGCCACGATCCCTTCGCCTATACCAAGTCCGTTCCCCATTACCAAATCAAGGCAGGAGATGTGGTGGAGCTTCGGATCAAGAACACCATTACTTCCTCCCCCTACACCCCTCTCCAGCTTTTCTACATGACAGGTGCAGATACGGGCTTCACCGCCGCCAAGTGTATCAGCCATTCCACCACTACCTATCCGGGAAGCGAATTCGTTACCATCCGTCTTACCTTCCCTGCATCCGTAGCCGGTCAGACCCTCACCGCCCTCCGCATCGACATGGTAGGGGCTACCAAAACCAACCCGGCAGTGGGCAGCTATGCTGTTGACTACATCTACGTAGGACCCACAAGCACCGCCCCCTCTTCCTTCAGAGATACCCTCTTCTTCGATTTCACCGATACCGTAGAGGACCGGCTGCGCTATACGGGACAGAATTACGGCGACCACAATTACGACCAAGGTTTCTGGGCTGTAAATACCAAGCGTTGCAGTGTCCCCGCCTTTGACGGAAACAACCTGATCATCGAGGTTGCAGAGTCTACGGATAACTACAATGCAACCGGTGTTGCTCCCTTTATCCAGAGCACCGATACCACCATGGCCTTAGCCAATGCGGCACTGGATTATACCCCCAAGGCAGAGGACTATGTGCAGATCCGCTTCTCCATGAAAAACTGCGCTGTAGCAACGGGAAACCCTGCCGTTCGCCTCTATTATAATGTAGATGCCTCCGGCTCCATGAAGGACAAGGTCACCCGGAATCTGTCTGTCTCCGACCTAACAAGTGGCAAATGGATCACCGTAACCATCCCCTTTGCCGAGGCTGCCGCCTACGCCTCCACCACCCGGCTCAGAGGTCTGCGGCTGAACTTCCCCAATGTCTGCTCCGCCAAGGGAAAGACCGGCATCATTACCGTAGACTATATTTATGTAGGTGGGAAGGACACCCTGCCCCGCCAAATCCACACCCTTACCTTCCAAAACTATGACGGTACCCTCCTTGCCACACAGAAGGTAACTGGGGGAGAGGATGCCCTCTATACAGGCCCCACCCCCACCAGAGCCTATGACGGAAGCTTCCACTACAGCTTTGCTGGCTGGGACAAGTCTCTGACTCAGGTGTCCTCCGATCTAACCATAACCGCCACCTATACCGCCACAGCCCACAGCCTTCACTACGAAAGGATAGACGAAAGCACCCATAGAGCAAGCTGTTCCTGCGGCTACACCCTGACAGAAGCCCACCGCTATACAGATCATCTGTGCCCCTGCGGAGAAAAGGAGCTCCTGCCTCCCCAGCTTATGGATACTCTGAAGCTGAACCACTCCCTGAATTTAGCAAGTGATATTTCCGTGAACTTCGTGGTTTCCGCC
>JAZSAO010000401.1:0-6737 GCA_045601945.1 Faecousia sp.
TAGACCTGATCACCACCGCGCCCAACGTTGTGTACCGGATCACCAAGATGAACGGCGGGGTGGTAGAGGTCTACACCCCCCTGAACTACCCCGATCCCCTCGAGATCCAGATGTGCGAGGAACCTTTCGTAAAGGCCAGCATCCTTACCCCTCCCGAATATGTGGGAAATATTATGGAACTGTGCCAGCAGCGCCGTGGCGAATACCGGGATATGACCTATCTGGACGAGGGTCGTGTGGAACTTCGGTACTTTATGCCTTTAAATGAGATCATTTATGACTTCTTTGATGCGCTGAAATCCCGTCCCCGTGGCTATGCTTCTCTGGACTATGAATTAGACGGCTACCGCCAGTCTAAGCTGGTCAAGCTGGATATCCTTCTCAACGGCGAGGTAGTGGACGCTCTGTCTTTCATCCTCTTTGCAGACAATGCCTACGCCCGTGCCCGTCGGATCTGTGAACGGCTGAAGGAGAATATCCCCCGTCAGATGTTCGAGATCCCCGTACAGGCCGCCATCGGCGGTAAGATCATTGCCCGTGAGACCATTAAGGCGCTCCGCAAAGACGTTCTTGCCAAGTGCTACGGCGGCGACATCACCCGTAAGAAGAAGCTGCTGGAAAAGCAGAAGGAAGGTAAGAAGCGTATGCGTACCTTCGGCACCGTCAGCGTTCCCTCCGAAGCCTTTATGGCAGTTCTCAAGTTAGACGAATGAAGCAGGTTACCATCTATACCGACGGAGCCTGCTCCGGCAATCCCGGCCCCGGCGGCTGGGGTGCGATCTTGGAATTTCAGGGAGTAGAAAAGGAACTTTCCGGTGGAGAACCCCACACCACCAATAACCGTATGGAACTCAGTGCCTGTATTTTCGCCCTCCGAGCCTTAAAAGAGCCCTGTGAAGTACAGCTGTTCACAGACTCTAAATATGTCTGCGATGCTGTGGTAAAACGCTGGGTCTACGGCTGGAAGGCAAAGGGCTGGATCAAGGCAGACAAAAAACCTGCACTGAATGTAGACCTGTGGGAGCAGCTTCTGCCCCTTTTGGAGACCCACAGGGTCACGTGGAACTGGGTCAAGGGCCATGCCTCCAACGAGAAGAATAACCGCTGTGATGCGCTGGCAGTGGCGGAATCCAAAAAGCAGGCAATATAAGGAGAAAACCTATGTTTTATGTAATTTTGGCGTTGATCGTTGCAGGTGCGGTTGGGTTGGACCAACTGGTCAAATGGCTGACGATACAAAATATTCCGGAGAACACCACCTTGGAGGAGCCGATTCTGGGACTTTTCCGTCTGGCACATCACCGAAATACCGGTGCCGCGTGGTCTATCATGGAGGGGCAGACATGGTTCTTCCTGTTGACACTGGGAATTTTTGTTGTGGTGTTGATCGTTCTGATCCGAAAAAAATGGTTCAATAAAAAGGCAGAACTTGTGGCACTGGCTGTGATTTTGGGCGGTGCTTTCGGCAACGCCATCGACCGCATCTTCCGTGGAGGCGAGGTAGTGGATATGATCCGTTTCCACTTCTGGATGAACTTTCCCACGTTCAATGTGGCGGATATTTTTATCACCTTAGGTTGTTTTTTCTTGATCGTCTATGTAATCTTTTTTGACAAAGAAGTTTCTGAACGGCTTGAAAAGCAGGAAACAGAATAACAATAAAGGCCGAGGCATTCGATTTGGATGCCTCGGCCGTTGCGATTATATTAGGTTTTGCGGATAAATCGTCCACCACAGCGGGGACAACGGATGTTGATCTTTCCTTTATGACGAGGGACTCGAACCCGTAATTTACAATGAGGGCAACGGAAATACCTGTGGTTTCGATCCTTCAGTCGAATCCAAAAATTCATAAATTTTCGGTTTTCAGATTGGCGGAGAAGGATGTTTTTAGAGAACATCCGAAAGAATGCAAAAATAACGATGACCACATACCCAAGACTCACGATCCGATATAGAAAATCGCTGCCAAGAATAATATACAGCAAATTGTTCAGCAAACTCAGGGCTAAAACCAGTAAAAAGAGGGCAAGGTTGAGTTGGTCAGAGCCGTAGCGGCCTTTCATAAAGCGTCGAATCATAGTTATCACCGTCTTGTGTCGAAATGAGAGAGGGGAGAAATTCCTGTATTTGCAAGACTATTATACCAAAAACTTTGGAAGATACAAGCCTTTTACGAAAACATTCACGATTTATTTACCTTTTTCCGTGGGACGAGACTACCTTTCGGCAAAACAGATGGAAGAATCCCTTTGATTGTTGGTTATTTCGACAAAGTTTCGTTTTTTCCGTGGTTCCTGTTGTATCTTAGGGGGTTATTTGATATAATAACAAGAAAACTAAATTTAGGAAGTGTATGATTTGAAGTATGGAATTTGGAATGTTGCATCTGTAGATGAGGCTGTAGTACGGGAACTGATCCAACAGGGATATTCTCCTTTAACTGCATATGCCCTCTGTGGCAGAGGGATTTGCAGTGCAGAGGAGGCAAAGGAAATCCTCAGACGGGATGCAACTTTGATCGATCCTTTCCGCATGAAGGAAATGAACTTGGCTGTGGCGGCGGTTCGCCATGGGATGGAGACCGGACAGACCATTGCGGTTTTTGGAGACTATGACGTAGATGGAATTACGGCAACCTGTCTCGTAGCAGATTATCTCCGATCAAAAGGAGCGACTTGTCTAACCCATATCCCCGGAAGACTGGAAGAGGGTTACGGACTTAACGAAGGCGCCATCTTGCAGCTTTATGAAAAAGGCGTCAGGCTGATCATTACCGTGGATTGCGGCATTACTGCGATAAAGGAAGCCCGACTGTGTAAGGAATTGGGAATCACGCTGGTCATTACGGACCATCACGAGTGCAAGGAGGAACTGCCTTCTGCCGCGGCGGTGGTAGATCCTCACAGGGCGGATCGAACTTATCCCCACACGGATCTGTGCGGTGTTGGCATTGCTTTTAAGCTGGTAGCCGCTTTAGAGGGGGATCAAGAGGCCATTGCCCGTCGGTATTGTGATCTGTTCTGTCTCGGAACCGTAGCGGATGTTATGCCTTTACGAGGGGAAAATCGCCATCTGGTGATTCGGGGCTTGGAAGCCTTAGCAAAGCCTAAAAGACTGGGTGTTCGGGCACTTATGGAGGTTTGCGAGTGCGAAAACAAGCCCATTACCGCTTCTACCATCGGCTATGTGGTTGCTCCGCGGATCAATGCGGCAGGTCGTATGGAGTGTGCGGAACTGGCAGTGGAGCTGTTTTTGACAGAAGATCCGACTTGTGCGGCAGAACTGGCACAGACACTGTGCAGATTGAATAAAGAACGGCAGGGCATAGAAGCACAGATCCATAAGGAAGCTTCTTCCCTTCTCCGGGGACAGAAGCATCGAGAAGGTGCCATTGTTCTGGCAGGAGAGAATTGGCATCAGGGCGTGGTAGGAATCGTTGCATCCCGTTTGTGCGAGGAATTTCGTTGCCCTACCTTCTTAATTTGCCTCAATGGGGACAATGGAAAGGCTTCCTCTCGCTCCTATGGCGGATTCAATTTGTTTGGGGCATTGCAGGAACTGTCTCCCTTACTGGTGGGGTATGGTGGTCATGAATTGGCGGCAGGCTTCACCATTTTGAGAGAAAATATTGATGAGTTCAGGAGAAGGGTTTCTAAACTGGCGGAGCAACACGCTCTGGCAGAGCCCGGTGGCAGCGCCCTCCAGATTGATTGTGAGATTCCGGGAGAGTTGCTGACAGAGGAGAATATTCTGGCACTGGGAGAAATGGAACCCTGTGGCACCGGGTGTGCTCGCCCCATATTCTGTATCAGTGAGGCTATTGTGGATCATGTGGGAACAGTGGGGAACGGGAAGCATCTCCGTCTCCGCGTCCACACACGAGATGGCTATCCTTTACAAGCAATTTATTTTTCCGGCGGCAATCTTATGAAGAAGCTTCGTCCGGGGATCCGCGTGGATCTTGCGTTCCAGCCTACCCTGAACGAATACCGGGGCATTCGGAATGTACAGCTGAATCTGACGGATATTCGTATTGTGAACACCTATGACCTTTATGACCGCTATCTGGATCAGAAAACCCTGACCCACCATGAAAAGTGGCTCCTTGCCCCCACAAGGGCAGATGTTGCAGCGGTCTGGAACTACATACGAACAAGCTGCATGGGAGGCAGACCTCTTAGCTGTAATCAGGAGGACTTCTGTTATGCTGTAGCATCCGGAAACGGAGAAAGTCACAGCATTCGCCGCACTGCAGCTTGCTTGGATATACTAAAGGAACTGGGGCTGATTCGGCTTCATCGGGAGTATATGACCTTGGAGGTTCAGCTTATGCCGGAAACCCGATTCAATGCCCTGCGGAACAGCACACTTTATTGTAGATTGGGAGGGGAGTAAATGGAAACTTTTGCAGATCATTACAGTAGTCTTATGAGAGCCATCTCGCGCCATTGCCCTCAGGCAGATCTGGATCAGATCGATCGTGCCATTGCTTATGCCGATGCCAAGCATGGAGGACAGAAACGGAAAGACGGCTCCCCTTACATCATCCACCCCCTTGCGGTTGCGGAGATCGTTGCGGAATCCGGATTGGATACCGATGCCATTTTGGCAGCGATCCTCCATGATTGCATTGAGGATACGGATGCCAGCCACAGCGATATTGCAAGCAATTTCGGCACCACAGTTGCAGAACTGGTTGAGGGTGTCACCAAGCTGACTCGGGTAGAATATTATTCCCACGAGCAGGAGCAGATGGAGAATCTCCGCAAGATGTTCCTTGCTATGAGCAAGGATATCCGTGTAGTGCTGATCAAAATCTGCGACCGTCTCCACAATACCCGTACCATGCAATTCCAGACACCGGCAAAGCAGATCTCCAAATCCCAAGAAACCATGGACGTCTATGCTCCCTTGGCTTACCGTTTGGGTATGCAGAAGATCAAGGGTGAACTGGAAGACGTGAGTCTGCGCTATCTGCATCCAAAGGCCTATGAGGAAATTATGGCATATTTGGATGAACATCAGGCAGAAGCCGATGAGTTTATGAAGGGGATCCAGTCTAAGATCATGACCCGCCTATCCTCCGTCGGGATCCACGGTGCGATTTACGGACGGATCAAGCATATTTATTCTATTTTCCGCAAAATGGAGAATCAAGGGAAGTCCATTGATGAACTTTATGATCTCTATGCTTTCCGTGTGATCGTGGATTCCATTGCAGATTGCTACAATGTATTGGGTCATATCCACGATCTGTTTAATCCCGTTCCCGGTCGGTTCAAAGACTATATCTCCACTCCCAAGCCCAACGATTACCAGAGTCTCCATACCACCGTTATCGGTCAACAGGGTATTCCCTTTGAGGTACAGATCCGTTCATGGGATATGCACCAGACTGCGGAATACGGTATTGCCGCCCACTGGAAATATAAGCAGGGCGTAGCAGGCGGCGATGAAAAGCAGTTTGAATGGATCCGCCGTCTGTTGGAGAGCCAGCAGGAGGAAAACGATGCAGAAGACTATATCCACTCCCTGAAGGTGGATATGTTCGATGATGAAGTATTTGTCTTTACCCCAAAGGGGCAGGTTATGTCCCTCCCCGCAGGATCCACGCCTATTGACTTTGCCTATGCGATCCACTCCGGAGTGGGAAATTCCATGGTAGGAGCCAAGGTGAATAACCGCATTGCATCCTTTGACCAGCCCCTGCGAAACGGTGACATCGTAGAGATCATGACCTCTAAGAGCGCCAAGGGCCCCAGCCGTGACTGGCTGAAGATCTGCAACAGCAATCAGGCTCGTAACAAGATCCGCCAATGGTTCAAGAAGGAAAAGAGAGAAGAGAACGTTGCCCACGGCAAGGCCAGCTTCGAGGGAGAACTCCGTCGGGGCGGATTCCATCCCTCTCTCCTGAATGATGGAGAACTTCTGCCTGTATTGCTAAAAAAGCTTTCCTTTGACTCTCTGGAAGATATGTATGCTGCCATCGGTTACGGTGGGCTTACGGCAACAAAGGCCTTTGGCAGAATTCGCGATGATCTGACCAAGGCGACCAAACAGCAGACACCGCAAAAGGAACAGCCTTCCAAGCTGGCGGCAGAGCAGAATCAGAAAACCAATCGTCATAAGGCTTCCGGTGTCATTGTAGAGGGGATCGATTCCTGTATGATCAAGTTCTCTCGGTGCTGTACACCTGTTCCCGGAGATGATATTATTGGCTTCGTAACCCGTGGTTACGGTGTCAGCGTTCACAGAAAGGACTGCATTAACACCCACGCTGCCGCATCTCGCTCACAGCAGGACCGTTGGGTTCGTGTGGCATGGTCCGAAAATGATAATAGTCCTTTCTCTACAACCTTGGAAATCGATTCTTCCGACCGTGGTGGGCTGTGGCTGGATGTGGCTTCTGTCCTCAATGCCGCCAAGGTGAAGGTAACGGAACTGGCAGGTCGCGAAATGCCTGCAGGCAAAGCAAGGATCGTTACGACCTTTGAAGTCAAAAATGTAGAGGAACTGGAAAGCATCCGCAATCGGATCCGCCAAATCTCCGGTGTGATAGAAGTACGAAGGGGGCAGGTCTGATGCGGGCAGTGGTAACCAGAGTTCTCAACGCCTCCGTTGAGATCGGCGGCGAGATCACAGGCCGGATTGGGGAAGGGTTTTTGATCCTTTTGGGCATCGCACCGGAAGACACCCCTGCCCTGTGTACCAAGCTGGCAGATAAGATCTTAGGA
>JAZSAO010000402.1:0-5407 GCA_045601945.1 Faecousia sp.
ATGTTCCCGGTGGAAAAGATGCTGTGGAGGCTTCTTTAGAAAACAAACGCCTTGCTACCGAGAAGGCACAGGATAACGGCATCCCTGTGTATTCTATCTGCCTGAATGCCAGTTCTGTTGCTTCCCCGGACGAACTCAAGGAAATCGCATCTCAGACCAGTGGTAGCTTTGTAGAAGTCAATCAGGCAGAGGATTTGACCTCTGCCTTTGAGACCTTCTATAATCTTATTTTCCCTAACACCTGCAACAAGCTGACGCAGACTACCTTCTCCGGGGAAGGCACTCTCAGTACTGATATTGCCATTCCTGCATACGGTGCAGAAGAGGTCAATATCATCCTGAATACCACAAATGTTTCCGGCATTGATGTAGTTGCTCCTGATGGCCTTATGGATCCCAGTGAGATCGAGAAATCCACCATGTCTGGCGGTTATTATGATGTCATCAAATTGGTGGATCCTCAGAACGGCAAGTGGCAGATCGATTTGTCCGGTAAACCAGGAACGGAAGTTACCATCAATGTTCTGTACAATATCGACAGCACCGTGGAATTGACGATGTCTAATGGACAGACTGATTACAGTGTAGGGGATGGGGCGACATTCTCTGCAAATCTTCTTAGCCAAGGAAAGCTGATCACCGATAATACTATTGTTCAGGAATACTCTGCAAAACTCTACCTGAAGAATTTGACTTCCGGTATTGAAAAAGCTGTGGATATGATTCCCGGTGTAAACGGCACCTTTACCTATACTCTGGAAGGTAACGATTATTGTAGCTGGTCTGCTTATGCAGAACTGGTTTACAGCAATTTGGTTCTTACCAGTAACGAAGTCTTCGTTAACTTCGGCAATACCGCTCCCGTTGCGAGCCCTGACTATACCGAGGTTGATGTTACTGTGTCCCCATTCTCTGCAAAGAACTACACCATGAGTGTTGCGGATTTCTTCCATGATGCTCAGGATGGGAAACTCGATCGCTATGAACTTGTATCCTCCCAGTTGATTCAAGATACCGTTAAACTGAATGGGACCACCGGCGAGTTGGTAGTCAATGTCGCCAAGAGCAAGAGTGGTCTTGTGGTAATTCAGGGTGCGGATAGTCAGGGGGCTATGGCGCAGCTGACAGTGAAATTCAATGTCACCAATCTTACCGGTGTGATTATCGGTAGTGGCGGTTTTATTGCAATTGCAATCATTGCTGCAATTATAATCTGGATCGTCATCTACAAGACCCGTCCTTGGAAAGGCAGAATCACTGTCTTCAGCTTTGACCGTTCTCAGAACCATACACAGTACAATATTCGTGGAAAGATGGCTCTGAAGAGATTTGGTCTTTATGGGCTGGCTGTGGATGGTGACTTTGTGGTAGCGAGGAGGGGCGCTTTGGAATTCCGCTCTAAGAAGCCTGTATTTACAGACAATGGTGCAATGCAACAGTTTGGCTCGAAGAAAAAGAGTAATCCTAAGATCATTACCCTTATGGATGGTGTAACTACTATTTATACCGACGATACAAAGACCAATGGTATTATTGTGGAAGTAATTTCGAATACCGGTGGCTTCTGATTTCAAACAAATATCGGCATGGGCCTTTGGCCCTGCCGATTCATACAATTATACATCCAAATTATGGACACTTCTAAAATAAATCTGTATGGCAGTTTCGGAGTTTTACTTCAGGGGTGTCCCTTTTTATAAATTTACATATGTCTACTAAGAAGGAAAAATGTATGTGATTTATTTGCGCTGGAGTGTGATGGCGGTATTTCTTTGGATGCCATTCGCAAACCTCAAGCCGATGTTGTTGCTACAGTGCTGATCGGTTTCGGGGACATGGGTATTTCTGTTCTTGAGAAGGTGAAGCAGAAGGTTTTTCGTGAGTTTTGCCCCGAATATCCGGAAAGGTCTGTACCCGAATACCATAAGATTTGATTCCTTGGCATAGACATGGATTTTTCCGAAATGGAGAAGCAAGCTGATCTTGGAGGTTTGTCTCGTGAAGAGCAGTTCTGTATCGGAAATTCCTCCGATACCTTTGAAGAGGGTCTCCGTGACAAGATTAAGAGTGCCCCTCTGCTGAATTGGCTGGATTTGGATCGACTCTTTGATTTTATGTTTTCCAAGGAGACTTGTGGAATCCGACAGGTTGGCAGATATCATTTCATGAAAAATGCCCGACTTTTGGTTCAAACCCTCTTCGAAATTTCATTTGAACCCCTTAAACGATTGGGAAAGAATAACTTAGAGATCCATTTATTTGCGGGTCTTTCTGTAGGATTAGGTGGCGGATGCTATATAGATGTTTGTTATATTCTCCGGACCTTGGCTGAAATGTATGGATGGGAACTCACCATTTTCGGATACATATTCCTTCTTGATGTTGTGTTGAACAAAATTGGAAATCGCCTCAATGGTGAAAAAATAGCTTTGCGCTATTCTAATCTAATACTTATGCCGCATTGGAAGAATTGGACTATCACTTGGACCTGTCCTCTGCCTATGATCGATTTACCCATCAGTACTTAGATGCCTTCAAGATGGATACTACAGCACCTCCTGTGGACCATTTTTTCACGGTTTCTTCTGCTGGGAGGGATGGCACTCTTCGACCAGATGGCTATGAGTATTGCATGAAATTGGTTTCAGAAACTGTCATGAATTTCTTTTTCTAGCAATCCAATGTAGGCAATCTTTCCATACAAGGGAAATTTGCTGATGCGAGAAATGTTCATCATTGGATGAAAATTATGCATGGAGCCAATCAATGCTACTTTGCTTTGAGTGGTGGTCGTGTGGAAATACCTGTCGATGAATTCTTGAACTATTAAGCAGTGGGCTTTTATGACAGATTTTTTAACTTGTGAAGATGGAAAAGCAGTTTCACCCCAGAGAGGCTGTACCCGCATTTGCAAAAACTTGCGGAATTAGCTATGAGGATATCCAGTGGCTATTAATGCGGATTTTCCTACACTATTATTGCCTCTCATTGATCGAAAGACGTTCCGTTTTGAGTCTAACCCCGCTCCATGTATCCTTGAGGAGCAGTGGACCATGTCCGGAAGAGAATGGTTGCTTAATTGTGTTGGGAAAATGGTAGCGAATCGAACTATTTTTACAACGCCTCAAACAGATTTTAAGCCTGTTTACCCTTGAGGATATGAAGTCCAAACTGGATACACTTCTCAGTGGTTTGCAGCCACGAGAATTAGTAGGTGAATTTGTGACGGAATTGTTCCATAATCATGAACAGTGGATCACTGGGAATACTACACAAATCCCTATGCTCATAAGCAACCTGCTGTGCCGGAAATTCCAGGAAGTGACCAACAGCAGCGTCCTTGATTTCCTTGCCGTAAAGTATCCGGACTGTAAGGATGAATGGCATTTAGTATCGTTAGTGGGGGAAATTTTGTCGACTCTCTGTGAATCTGGCTCCCCTGCATTCCTGTGTTCTCCATCTACAGTTTATATGATAGAAGCAATATTTTTGCATTCGGGGCATTAGATGTTCCTTATGCCCATGGTGCAATCGCTCCTGTCTGGTAAAAATATCCGGCCCCCTGATTGCATTATAAAACAATCAGGGACCGATCCCTGTATTTTGTTCAAGTCTTATTATGCCGGTATGCCTCTCTATTATTACGGGGAACTTTCTATGGCGAAACACTACTATGAAGGATTCTCGGATACCTACATTGGGATTGGGTGCCATCTTTATGCCGATACCGGCAGATAAACCGACCCCTCTTTGAAAAAGGACCGGAACACTTTCCTGCCCAGTCCTATTCCTTATTCCCATACTATGTACGGTGATCGGGAAGTGATCTTCCACGGAGCGGTCCTCTGCGCATTGTATGAGCAAGGAGATGCTTATGGGATCATTTGCACCGATGGGAATGGGAAATGGGTCCTTTTGCAATCTCCGTAACAGGTAGAAGACAAACTCTATAGTCGCGAGGATTTCGTAACCAACGGTCGTTTTGTCAGGGGAGATTTTGATAATTGTCAGAAAATTTCTCTGTAAAATAATGGTGATAATACGGCGGGAGACCCCTGTTGTCCGTCAAGTTCCCATGGATTATTTCATCAAACATCCTGTAATTAGCCGGATATTGGAAGAGGAAGTTTTGAAGCAAGAAAAACTGCGGGCATCCATTGTCTCTATGAAGGAGGTCTTATTAAATCATTTAGCATATAGAGAGCATTAACAATTCAGTAACAAATATACGGAAAGATATATAACTTTCGGCTGTGAAGACTGGTCAGGGAGAGACCCTTTTCTCCTCACGGTCGTTTATTCCGTCATGTTTTAGAAAGGAAAATGTTATGGTGTATGATAATCTCCTCCTTGCTTATGGAGGCGGCATAATCGGTGATGCCCACAGAGCTACCCAGTATGTGGATAGCGCGGTTCTGGCTATCGGTATCGGTGGCGTCGGTATAGCAGCTCTTTCCTCCTTGAGAGGGAAGATTCATTCACAGCTCATTCCCGACAATCCCGGCGAGGATTTTCCCAAGTACGAATCCATCCAGCTTTTAGGCATCGATTCCGACGAGATGGATTACAGGAAATATAGGGGCAGTTGCCGTCTTGGAGAAAATGAGTTCTATTCTATTTGCAATTATCGGTTGCACCAAGCATTGCAGCAAAAAAGGGTGATCAAAGAAGATCCTACTCTTAATTGGATGGATATTGACTGTATTCAGGAGGTGTTTCATCCCAGCATTCGTCAGATCGGCAGATTTCTCTTGATGAAAAAAGTAGGCGACTTGAAGACGGAAATTATGAAAAAGTGTCACAGTGCATTGAGGGCACGTAGGCGTAGGAAACTGGATGTCTATGTATTCGCCGGTGTTTCCGGTGGTACCGGTAGCGGCTGTTTCTTGGATGTATGCTACATAGTTCGTGAAATTGCTCGGGAGATGGGTATTGAAGCACGGATTTATGGATACTTCTTCCTGCCTGATGTGGTTACGGGTAAGCCTGAAGTGGCTTCCAAAAAGGGCGGCGTGGCATATAATTATGCCACCGGATATGCCACACTGAAGGAACTGGATTATCACATGGATCTTAGAGCCGCCAATGACCACTTTGTTCAGAATTATGGCAACGGCCTTAAGGTAGATACTCAGGAGCCGCCTGTAGATATGTGTCATCTGATTTCGGCTGTTCGGGCTGACGGGACTCCTGCAGAGAACGGCTTCGGCTATGCCATCAATGTTGCATCGGATTATGCTATGGCATGTTTGGCACAGGTAGATTCAAATGGGATGGATGACGAATCCGGCGTGACTATGCGGGGACACTTAGATGGTGTAGCACAAGGAGTTCTCAACCTTCGTAAGAAGCATGGTGCAAACAAGTCGGAGGCCAAGCGGTCTTAGGAAGACAACTCTAGGTTGCA
>JAZSAO010000403.1:0-6961 GCA_045601945.1 Faecousia sp.
CTGAACTCCACCTATGCAGAGGGGTTACAGAAGACCATCGCTTCTGATGGACGGATCCACACTAGGTTCCAGAATCTCTTGACTGCAACGGGGCGCCTGTCCTCTACAGAACCCAATTTACAGAATATCCCTGTTCGGAAAACCTTAGGCAGTGAGATTCGCAAAATGTTTGTGCCCCGAGAGGGCTGGGTTTTTGTAGATGCAGACTATAGCCAAATCGAACTCCGTGTTCTTGCTCATATTGCGCAGGATCAGGCTATGGCTAATGCGTTCCGTTCCGGAGAGGATTTCCACCGTGTCACTGCTTCACAGGTGTTTAATGTGCCTGTGGATCAGGTAACATCCCAGATGCGTAGCAATGCCAAGGCGGTAAACTTCGGAATCGTTTACGGTATATCTGAATTTTCCCTGTCTCAGGACATCGGCGTAAGCCGTTATGAGGCAAAGAATTATATTGACAGCTATCTCAGCAAATATCCCGGCGTACGGGAGTATATGAGAGATATTGTGGATACCGCAAGAAAACAAGGTTACGTGACTACAGCCTTTGGCAGACGGCGGTACTTGCCGGAGATCACCAGCAGTAACTTTAATATCCGCTCCGGTGCAGAGCGAATTGCACTGAATACGCCCATTCAGGGTACGGCGGCGGATATCATTAAGTTAGCTATGGTTCGGGTCTTCCATGCCCTTCAGAAGGATGCCCTTCAGGCTCGACTGATCCTAACGGTACACGATGAACTGATCATCGAATGTCCTGCCTACGAGGCCTATATGGTCATGGATATGATCACACGGGAAATGGAACAGGCTGTAAAGCTGTCCGTACCTCTCGTAGCGGAGGCGAAAATGGGAGAAAGCTGGTATGATGCCAAATGATCCTACCAATGAATGAAAGCCATGTTTCTGCAGTAGCAGAGCTGGAAAAGTTATGTTTTTCTGCCCCTTGGAGCGAAAGATCCATTGCGGCAGAACTGAAAAGCCAATGGAGCCTCTGGCTTGTAGAGGAGCGTCAGGGCGTAGCTATAGCCTATGTTGGATCCCAATCCTGCCCCCCGGAGGCTGATGTGATGAATGTTGCCGTATCCCCTGCCTATCGCCGGCAGGGGATTGGTGAGAGCCTTATGGTGGCCCTTATGGAAGCTTTAATGGAACGGGGGATAGAGAGCCTAACCTTAGAGGTTCGTGCATCTAACGAGGCGGCAATCGCTCTCTATGACCGTTTGGGCTTCCAACAGGTAGGTCGTAGACCGAATTATTATACAGATCCCAGGGAAGATGCCCTGATTATGAGAAAGGAGCTTTGCCATGCTGATCCTGTCCATTGAATCCTCTTGTGATGAAACTGCCGTTGCCGTGGTACGGGACGGTAGAGAAGTCCTGTGCGACTGTATTGCTTCTCAGGTAGAGCTTCATCGCATTTATGGCGGCGTAGTTCCGGAAATTGCGTCTCGGAAGCATATCGAGGCCATTTACGGTCTTGCGGATCAGGCACTGGAAAAGGCCAAGGTGACCCGTGAAGAGATCGATGCCATTGCGGTAACCTACGCACCGGGGCTGATTGGGGCTCTGCTGGTTGGTGTAAACTTTGCCAAGGGAGCGGCGCTGGCGTTGGATAAGCCCCTGATCCCTGTGCATCATATTCGGGGACATATTGCCGCCAACTATATTGCTTACCCCGATCTGAAGCCTCCTTTCCTGTGTCTGGTAGTCTCCGGCGGTCATACCATGATCGTCAATGTCAAGGACTACACGGATATGGAAATTTTAGGCTCTACCCGTGATGATGCGGCAGGGGAATGTTTTGATAAGGTCGGGCGTATGCTGAATATGCCCTATCCCGGTGGTGCGGCTTTGGATAAGGCGGCACAGGGTGGGGATCCCACGGTCTATCCCATGCCCCAGAGTAAGCTTAGCGGCAATCCTTTGGATATGTCCTTCTCAGGTCTGAAAACCGCCGCTGTGAACCTGATCCACAACAAACAGCAGAAGGGGGAGGAGATCCAAATCTCTGACCTGTGCGCAGGGTTCTGCTCCGCTGTGACCCAGATGTTGGTACCTCGCACCATGATGGCCTTGGATCAAACCGGCCATAAGACCCTTGCGGTTGCCGGTGGCGTTGCGGCCAATTCCCACATTCGCGCAGCACTGACACGGGAATGTGAGGCCCGTGGGGTTCGGCTGTGTATGCCTCCCTTGTCTCTCTGCGGAGACAATGCCGCTATGATCGGAGCACAGGGCTATTATGAGTACTTAGCAGGAAATGTGGCAGATCAGACCTTGAATGCCTATGCAACCAAGTCTTTTGAGGGTGAAAAACTATAAAAGGAGAGATTTGCAATGAAGAAATGGATTGCACTTTTACTTACGGTAGCAATGCTTCTGACACTTGTAGCTTGCAAGGATAAGACAGATAAAGAGACTCCCACTACGGTAGCGGCAGAAGAGCCGAGACAAACCACTTCAGCCGAGGAAGAGCATGCCGAAACTACCGGGCCCGCGACGGAGAATATAGAAGAGCCGACCGAAACTACTGCGGAGCCGACCGAGACCGCTACAGAACCCACCGAAACAGAAATCGGTGTGGAAGAGGAATTCTGGCAGGAGGAGAATTTGGTGTATCCTCTGACATTCCATTTCAGTAGCGGGGCCGGGGCATGGTATACATCCCTGTACCTCTATGAGGATGGTAGCTTTACCGGTGAGTTCCGCGATGCCAATCAGGGAGAGAACGGGGATGGCTACCCTTACGGCACAATAAATACCTGCGCCTTTACCGGCAAGTTCGGTTCGGCTGAACGGTTGGATATGTACACCTACGGCATGAAGCTGGAGCATATAGAAACGGATTCTCCTGTAGGGGCAGAATGGATCGAAGAAGGGGTGCGATATGTAACAGCAACGCCCTATGGACTGGAGGAAGGAGAGAATTTCCAAATTTTCCTACCCAATACCCCGGTAAGTATGCTATCTGAGGACCAACTGTTCTGGTGGCCCGGTCGCTTTAGTGAGGGGGAAACCATTCTCAGAGCCTACGGCTTGCTGAATATGAACACTGACCAGTGCTTCTTTACGGAAACTATCCAAGAAGTGTCCTTCCCTCTGTTCTTCTACTTCAGCAGTGGCGCAGGTGCTTGGGGGACGGAGCTGTATTTGGAAGAAGATGGCTCTTTTACCGGCTACTACCGAGACGCTGAAATGGGTACCACGGGAGAGGGGTATCCCTGTGGCACAGTTTATGTGTGTACCTTCTCCGGCAGATTCGGTCAAGGGAAGCGGATCGACAACTATACATACGGACTGAAGCTGGAGGAACTGAAATTTGAGAAGTCTGTTGGTGAGGAATGGATCGAGGATGAGATTCGCTATGTTGCATCTCAACCTGCGGGCTTAGAGTTGGGGGCAGACTATGTGATATATCTCCCCAATACCCCTACATCCCTGTTGTCCGAGGATCAGCTATTCTGGTGGCCCGGTCGCTTTGGCGAAGAAATGACGACCCTGAACGGCTACGGCTTGTATAATCTTTACGACCAATCCGGATTTTTCTCTATGATGGATAACTGATAGAAAAAAGGCACTGTATGAGTAAATAAGGATTCATACAGTGCTTTTTTTAGCCGATTACTAACAGTTTTGCGTATTTACGGAAGATTTGTTGACAATTTCTTGTGGGTATGGTATAAACGAAGTATAAGGATAGAAATACAGGAAAGGAAAAGGAATCTATCAATGAAGAAAACTGATGCGAAATATGAAGCCCTCTTCACCCCTTGGAAGGTCGGTAATGTAGAGATCAAGAACAGGATCGTCATGTGCCCAATGGGAGGCACGTCTCTCTTCGGCTGGTTTGAACTGACAGGCTGTGGCTTTGATAAGGAGGCTGCAAAGCTGTTCTTGGAACGGGCTAAGAACAACGTCGGTCTGATCATTCCCGGCATTGCGCCCCTGCGAGATACCTTTTGGGGAAAGTGGCTGTGGCAAAATAAGAAAATGTTCCGAGAACTGAAAGACTTTATGGATGAGATCCATAAAACGGGAGCAAAGCTGTTCATTCAGCTTACTGCCGGTATGGGTCGTTCTTGGGCCATTACAGAGTTGGTTGCTCCCTTACATAAGAACAAATTTACTCGCGCCCTTATTAAGCCTGTGATTGACACCTCCCATGAATTGGCATCTCCTTCGCCCCAGCCTTCCCGTTGGGCCCATGATATCGAATGTCCCGAAATGACCAAGGAGCAGATCCATGAGATCATCGAGGCCTTTGCTAAGACGGCAGCCCTCTGTAAGGAAGCCGGTGTGGATGGCGTAGAAGTTCACGCTGTTCACGAAGGTTATCTCTTGGATCAGTTTGCCATTTCCTTCTTTAATAAGCGTAAGGACGAATACGGTGGTAGCTTTGAAAACCGCTATCGTTTCGCTGTAGAGGTCGTCAAGGCGATTAAAGAATCCTGCGGAAAGGATTTCCCCGTATCCCTCCGTTATTCCGTAGAATCCAAAATGAAGGGCTTCTGCAAGGGCGCAATGCCCGGAGAAACCTATACAGAAGTCGGCCGTAATATGGAAGAATCGGAAAAGGCTGCAAAGTACCTCCAAGATGCAGGTTACGATATGCTCAATGCAGACAACGGAACCTACGACTCTTGGTACTGGGCACATCCCCCTATGTACATGCCGGAAAATTGTAACTTAGAGGATGTTGCACACATTAAAAAATTTGTGGATATTCCCGTAGTCTGTGCCGGCAGAATGGATATGGAAGCCGGTGCAAAGGCAGTAGCAGATGGGCGAATCGATGCAGTTGGCGTTGCACGTCAGTTCTTAACAGATCCCCAGTGGGTCACGAAACTCATTGAGGATCGGTTAGAGGACATTAAGCCCTGCATTTGCTGCCATAGCGGATGCTTTAACTTCTCTTCTTCCAAGGGGCATGCCAATACTCAAGATCTGACGGATACCATGGGTCTGGCTCGTTGTGCACTGAATCCCGAAACCATGCAGTCTAAAAAGTATGCGATAAAGCCTGCCAAGAAAGCAAAGAAGATCGCAATCATCGGTGGTGGTATCGGTGGTATGGAGGCAGCCATTCTCTGCGCAAAGCGTGGACACAAGGTTACCCTGTATGAAAAATCTGACCGGCTGGGTGGTGTCTTTGTTGCCGCTGCGGCACCTTCCTTTAAGGAAAAGGACAGAGAACTCATTGCGTGGTACATCCGCGAACTGTCTAAGCTGCCCATTACGGTAAAAATGAACGAGGAAGTTAAGGACGTCACTGCACTGGATGCCGATGAGATCATTGTCGCTACCGGTGCCAAGGCAAAGCGGATCCCTGTTAAGGGTGCAGATACTGCCGTAGAAGCTGTGGATTACCTTCTGGGGAACAAGACTGTAGGTGACCGCGTGGTCATTATTGGTGGTGGTCTTACGGGCTGTGAGATTGCCTATGACCTGTACCTGCAGGGGAAAAAGCCCATGATCGTAGAAATGCAGGACGACCTGATTACTACTAAGGGTGTATGCTTGGCAAATACCAGCTATCTCCGAGATTTCTTTGAGACAAACAAGGTTCCTGTTTATTTGGAAACTTCCTTATCCGAGATCGGAAAGGGGAAGGTGACCTTGAAGGATAAAACAGGTAAAGCTTTTACGGTAGACACAGATTCCGTCATTCTGTCTGTTGGATATAACCCTGCTCCCGTAGCAGAAAAAGGCAGACATATCCATGTCATCGGTGATGCTGCCAAGGTGGGAAATCTCCGCTCTGTCATTTGGGGTGCATGGGATATTTGCATGAAGCTGTAAGAGGAGACAGTGTTATGATATTAACGAAAGAACAAGAAGCCATACTCAATGGCCAAAAGGGCGAAACACTTGCCAAGGTTATGAAAACCTTAGTCAAGTACGGTGATGCCTTTGAAGCAGAAAAACTGGTGCCCATTACTTCTAAATACAACCACCTTGTAACATCCTTTGGACTAAAGGTCATGTCTCCGGTGTATGATCTGATGCAGCAGCTTCTGGATGCAGATGTGACATCCGGGCAGAAATTCTCCGTAGACCCTCGTCCCTTGGATAAGAACGTTCCTGCCAATTTCCTCCAGAACCTGATTTTTAAGAAATTCATGTACACCAAGCAGGATTTCTATGAGGATCAGCTGGAAAAGCTGGGACTGATGAATGAAAAGGCCTTTACTTGTACCTGTTATATGGACGAGGTGGGCAATAAGCCCCAAAAGGGCGAGATCCTGTCTTGGGCGGAATCCAGTGCAGTTGTCTATGCAAACTCTGTTCTGGGAGCAAGATGTAACCGGAATTCCGGTATCATCGATATTATGGGATCCATTGTTGGATATGTACCTTATTTCGGTCTTCTGACCGACGAAGGAAGAAAAGCCACTTGGGTCGTGAAGGTACAGACTTCCCAAAAGCCCGAGGCGCAGCTTCTGGGTTCTGCCATCGGCATGAAGGTCATGGAGGATGTTCCTTATATTGTAGGTTTGGATCAGTGGCTGGGAACGGAACTCAATGACAGTGCTTGTGCTTACTTGAAGGATTTCGGCGCAGCAACGGCCTCCAATGGCGCAGTAGGTCTTTACCATGTGGAAAACCTGACTCCCGAAGCCTGCGAGCTGGGCAAGACCCTCGTCGTGCCGGGAGCTAAGGAATATATCATTGATGACAAAGAACTGGAACGGGTGCAAAAGGGATACCCCGTGATCTGGAAAAATCCTGATGCAAAGCCCAAACTTTGTTTCGTAGGTTGTCCCCATCTCTCTCTGGAACAGCTAAAGGATTGGACGGAAAAACTGGAAGCGAGTCTTAAAAAGACGGGAAAGAAAAAGGTTACCATTCCCACTGTGTTTACAGCAGCCCCCGGTGTGCTGGAGACCTTTGAAAAGACAGGCTACGCAACCAGACTGAAGGCAACAGGGGTCATTACCTCTTATATTTGCCCCCTGAT
>JAZSAO010000404.1:0-11859 GCA_045601945.1 Faecousia sp.
CCGCTTTACGGTGTGCCGATCATGAAGTCCTATCCATCCAAGTTCATAGCACCCTCTATCATCGGTCTTGCTTTCTCGGCGGTTCTCGTTCACGCCGTGATTGCCGAGATATTCCTCGGCGCACCTACCGCGCTGTACATCGTTTATGCGGTGATCATGGGCGTTCTTGTGTTCGCGTATACGCAGGTGGAGCCGTTCTTGATGTTCACACTTCGCCGCAGGATCACGGATGAGGAAGCCGTTCCCACAGCAGCGGAAGAAACAGCTGCCGTTCCTGTTGCAGAGGCCAAAACGAAAACCGAGTCTGTGGTGATTGCCAAGGCAGACACCTTGGACGATCCGTTGCTAAAGCTCAGCCCGAAGAAGCGCGAAGTTGCAGAGCTGATCTGTATGGGCTACACCAACAAGGCTGTTGCAATGACTCTCGTTATTTCCGAGCATACCGTGAAGGATTATGTGAAGGATATTTATTATACGCTTGATGTTCACAGCCGTATGGAGCTTGCCGCTTTGGTGAACCGCTACCGCCTGGCTAACAAGAAGTGATGAACCGGAAGGAGCTGAATGTCTGATCCTTGCTAATCTGATTGCGTAGGTGATTGATTGCGACTACGAATGGCTTTCTCACGGTAAGCTGGGGGCAGATTTCCCTGCGATTGGAGCGGTGGAAGATTTGAGAGCTTGGTACGAAACGGAAATGCAATACCAACAAAGAAATGAAAACGGGGCAGGGGAAAACCTGCTCCAAAAATTCAGAAAACGCATCGCATCCACGGAAAGACAAAGAAATCGAGTGTTCATAACTCAAGTCCGTTATGAACACTCGATATGGTCCGGGTTGCGGGATTCGAACCCACGGTCTCTTGGTCCCAAACCAAGCGCGATACCAAACTTCGCTAAACCCGGAAAATCCTCTATATTATACACTGAAAGAATGAAAAAAGCAAGTGTTTTTTCTGCACTTGCTTTTCTCATTGAAATATTAAACGAACAGATGATATACCGGGCTGCAAATTAGAAGCAGGGACAGGAATGCAAAATTATACAAAGAGAACCGGCTGATATAATAGCCACTGCGACCGGGATTGTACTTTACGTATTCTCTGAAGGTGATGAGACTGGCTAAGGATGCAATCAATGTACCAACGCCACCGATATTGACACCGATCAGGAGATCGGCATAGTTCCCGGTAAACTGGGACAGGAGGATAGCGGAGGGAACATTACTGATACACTGGCAAGACAGAGCGCTGAACAGCAGGGTGTTTCTTTCCAAAAGCTGAGAGAAGGCTCTTCGAACCGGCTCGATCCGCGCCATATTTCCCGCAAAAACAAAGAAGAATACAAAGGTAAGAAGCAGGGGATAGTCTACCATTTTCAGGGCTTTTCGGTCTACGAACAACAATGTGGTCGGGATCACCACAAGGCCGATCCAGTAGGGGATCACGCGGAAAACGATAATAATAGACAGGGCGAAAAGCAACAGATAAAGCACCGTGCGCTTAGGTGCCAAGGTGATCTTTTCGGCGTCTACCACAAGCGGCTCGGATTGAATAAACAGGAAACAGATTGTGATCAGTGTATATTTTTGTGATTTCTGTTGCAAATGTGGACAAAATCTGGTATAATCTGTGTTGGTTTTATCAATAGGATTTCTGATAAAACGAAAAATGACTTGCCAATCGAATGAGAAAAGGGAGGGACTAACACGATGTTTCTGCAACAGATCGAAGAAATGAAGCGACATTTTGATGAGTTGGAGATGGATTGCGTAGAGGAAATGATCCTCAAAGCAAACCAGTACGTACAGGCGGTGGTTCTTATGGAGACCACAGCGCGGAACTGGATCGGTCGCAGGGGAGATGAACTGCGGGAAAAGGTATCTGCTACAGATAGTGCCAGAACCATTGCCCATAACAGTTTGATTGCCAGCACCGATATTGTCAATCGTCTCTGCAAGAACCACGGATTGCCCCTGATCTACACAGGAGATTCTCTCCGCCGCCACTACGGAGACTTTGCACTGGCGCTGGTTGCGGAGATTTTTGAGAGGAGAGGGTGATGTCATGAAAAAGAAAAAGGAAGTCAAAACCACCCCAAGCGGCATTACTTATACCAAAGAAACCGGAGAATTCACACCGGAGGACGGTTTTGTCTCAGAGAAGGAATTCCGTCCTTTAAAGATGAGAAAAACCTCGGAGAGCACCAAGAGCCATATGGGTACAGCCAAGCATGTGACCTATACCACCAGTGATCCCAGAATCACCAGACCCTTTGTATACGGTATGGCGGCACTCTTTTTCCTCATCGGATTGGGAATGACTCTGGGTGGACTTTGGTTTTTTGGAATTCTTTTTATGGCAGCCGGTGTTCTTGTCTATATAGATGGGAAAAGGGATATTGACAAAATTGCCGAGGAAATGAAGAAGCAGGGCAAGGATGTGACCATTGACTCACCGGAAGAGGCGAAACAGATCAAAGACGAACTGAAAAAGGAAGTGAAGGATACCTTCGGAACTCTGGCGAAGGAAGCTTTGACAAAAGAAAACCATAAGCAAATATCGAAGAAGGCGGTTCCTTTATTTGTTGGTATTTTTGTTGTTATCGGAATCCTTCTCAGCGTGTTTGTAAGTCTCCCACTGGGAATTTTGGCGACTGTGGTGTTAGTGGGTACCTTTCTGCTCTTCGATTTTATCATATCCTTAATCTGCCGATTTTGATAGAATTGCAGGGAAACTCCCACCTTTACGAATGGGGATTTTTCTGATATAATGGGGAAAACGGAAAAGAGGAAAAGAGGGAAAACTATATGAGAATGCGTAAGCGTAATAATTTAGAGCCTCGTATGGAGGCCTGCTCTGCCATTTGGATCCGGGACGGAAAGGAACGAAAGGGGAAGTGGCGGGAACTCATGCCGGAGGCAAAAGAGATCCGACTGGAAGTAGGATGCGGAAAGGGAAAGTTTACCGTAGAAACCGCAGAACTCCATCCCGATGTACTGTTCCTTGCGGTAGAGTGTGTACGGGAGGCCATGCTTCTGGGTATGGAGAGGGCTCTGCAAATGGGCTTGAAGAATTTGTATTTTCTGTCCATTGATGCGGCGGAACTGGAAGAATACTTCGAGGAAAGCGAGATCGATCTTATATATCTGAATTTTTCCGATCCTTGGCCCAGAAAGAAGAATGCAAAGCGCCGTTTGACCTTCCGTACCTTCTTGGAAAAGTATAAAAAGGTCCTGAAAAACGGGGGAGAGATCCATATGAAGACGGACAATGCTCCCCTGTTTGAGTGGTCGTTGGAGGAATTTGAATTCTGCAAATTGGAGATCCGTAATTTGACCAGAGATCTTCATGCCAACGGTCCTGTGGGTATTATGACCGGTTATGAGGAAAAGTTCTACGAGTTGGGGACACCTATCAATCGCTGTGAACTGATCGTACATAAATAGGGAAACGACAAAGGGCCGATAGGTGCACATAATAATTTATATTATCTGTATGTATAAGAATGGGTTTCGACGGGTATCCTGAGCAATAGCCGTCGAAACCCTTTTTTGCGAAAAAAATTTTAAATTTCTGTCGAAAAGGTCTTGCGGAAAGAAAAAAACTGTGGTAAAATGTATTAGATTGTGTGCCCATGGGTTATTTGGGGCGTTTCGCCTGTTTTTACCGTTGCGGTTTTACTGTTTTGACCATAGGTTGCACACAAAGGTTGTATCCGATGCCGTGCCTGAATTTCTATCAGACAGGGTGAGAACGAAACGAATTTACGAACAAGAGGTGCGTTCATGGCTACCACAAACAAACACGATCAAGAGCATGGCGAGATGACTCCTTTGAACAATTTGATCAACAAGGGCCGTAAGGACGGAATGCTTACCACAGAGGAGATCATGTCCGTTCTGGAAAAAATGGATCTGACGCCTGACCGTATAGAAGAGATCTATGATTCTTTTGAAGCTATGGGAATTCAGGTTGTGACTTCCGATCCGGCAGAATCTGTTCTGCTACCGACTTTGTTGGAAGACGATGACTTGGGGATCCTCCCTGCAGATAATGACGAGGAAGAACCGCTGGTAGACCCCGTTGAGTTGGCTGCAGAATATAATCTGGATGATCCTGTCAGAATGTACCTGAAGGAAATCGGCCAGATCCCCCTGCTGACACCGGAAGAAGAGCAGAATTTGGCACAGTTGGTTTCCGAAGGCGATCAAAAGGCGAAAAATAAGCTGACTGAAGCAAACCTCCGTCTGGTTGTTTCCATTGCAAAGAAATATTCCGGTCGCGGTCTGCATATTCTGGATCTCATTCAAGAAGGCAATACCGGTCTGATCCGTGCAGTAGATAAGTTTGACCATACAAAGGGAAATAAATTCTCTACATATGCAACATGGTGGATCCGTCAGGCCATTACCCGTGCTATTGCGGATCAGGCCAGAACCATCCGTGTTCCGGTGCATATGGTAGAGGTCATCAATAAGGCAACCCGTTGCAACCGCAAGCTGGTGCAGGAGTTGGGTAGAGAGCCTACTCTGGAGGAAATTGCAAAGGAACTGAACCTGCCCATTGATAAGATCATTGAAGCAAACCGTACTGCTGCAGATACCCTCTCTCTGGATACACCTGTTGGTGATGAAGAAGATACCACCATCGGCTCCTTTGTAGAAGACTACAACACCCCCGGACCTGCAGATGCAACCAACCACACTCTGTTGGCCGAGGCTCTGAGTCAAATCCTCGATACCCTTACAGAGCGCGAGGCCGATGTGCTCCGTCTCCGTTTTGGTATGCATGACGGGAAAACCCACACTTTAGAAGAAGTGGGGCAGCATTTTGGTGTTACTCGTGAGAGAATCCGTCAGATCGTGAATAAGGCGGTCCGTAAACTCCGTCATCCCAGCCGCGCTAAAAAGATCCGGGATTTCTACTGCTAAAATATATGAGCATAATAAAACTGCCTCAAGGGATTGTATCCTTTGAGGCAGTTTTTTAATATTTGGTTGAGTCGAGAGAACTTACTCCAGAATTTCACCGTAAGGGGTTTCGTTGTTCAGATTGTTCAGTTCTTCCAGAAGGTCAGCTTCTTCTGCGGCAGAAGGATCTTCGATTTGGGAAGATGCAAGGAGGATCAGACGATCTTCTGTTTCGTTTTCTTTCTGCTTTGCATCTTTGGCTTCCTGCTTGACATCTTGATAGTTGGCCTTAGCTTCTTCTACCCGGTCGCGGAGATCGGCGATCTTACGATAGTGGGCGGAGATTTGGTTGCACAAGGGGGTGTACTCGGCTTCGTCGGGTTCTTCGTCTGTGACATAGTCCTTGTAATACAGTTTGCCAAGTTGGGCATAGAGGCTGCGGATCTTTTCTTGCTCGGCAGCGATCTGAACTTTGCATTTGGAGATGAGGGCGAATTGCTTGGTTGCGTCAACGGTTACGGCTGCAGCGGATTTTACTTTTTCCTTCAGGGAATCAAAGGTAGTGGTCATGGTTTATTCCTCCGTTTCTGATTTAGAATTCATACGATTTACTAACAAGTTTGCGGGATTCGGTTTCTTGAATCCCAGAATAATGATAAGTGTGACAATAGATGCCACAAAGCTACCGATGGCAACGACTTGGCTGGTACGGAGAGAGCCGCTCATAAGACTGTCTGTCCGTAGACCTTCGATAAAGAATCGACCTAAGCCATACCATGCAAGATAGTACAGGAAAACTTGACCGTCAAAACGGCGCTTTTTGGAAAGAAAATGGAGCAGAACCAAGCCTGCAGCATTCCAGACAGATTCGTACAAGAAGGTGGGATGGACTTGCACAAAGCCTTCGTAGCCACCCTCCACGGCTTTCTGACGGAGTAGTTGGACAGCGGGACTGTCAGCTAACCCGTTGATGCATTTTTCCGGCAGTCGCATAGCTAAGAAATTGTCACAATAGCTGCCGAAAGCTTCGCGGTTGAAGAAATTGCCCCAGCGACCGATAGATTGGCCAATCAGCAAGCCAAGGCCGGCAACATCTGCACTGGGAAGGAATCGTTCTCGCCGTTGCTTAGAGGTCAGGCTGAAAAGACCAAATCCCACGACCGCACCGATAACGCCTCCGTAAATAGCTAGGCCACCGTCGCGGATCCTCAGCCATTGATTGAAAGGTGTTCCATAAAGAAGGACGTAGTACAGACGCGCACCGATCACTGCGCAGGGGACACCTACAAGGGCTACATCGATGATATTGTCTGCGGTAAGTCCAAACGTTCTGCTGCGCTTCATGCAGTATAAAACTGCAAGAAGGAGACCAAAAGCAATGATCACACCATAGAATTTGATCTCAAAATCAGTGCCGAACAAGGTAAACCCATCCGGTGGATCCAGATTTTCGATTCCTAAGCCGGGAAAACTAATAGGGGTATCACGAAAAATGATCATATATCATCCTCCTTTGGTGTGATAAGGGCGATAGCAGATGGTTCTCGGTGAACGACCTCTGCCAAAAAATCGTGGACATCCTTTGGGGTGACAGCGGCGTAATCTTGTGCAAATGCAAAGTACTCACAGTTGTCGAATTCATATGCGCAAATACGATAACAGATACTTGAGAAACTGTCAAGGGATCTAATGCGTCTTCCTTGAGAAGAACGCAATAAACGGGTAAATAAATTGAGGTCAAAGCCTTCTTTTATCAGTCGTTGTGCTTCTTTGATGATGGCATCATACACGACTTCCGGGGATTCACTGTCTCCGGATACAGAGAGAAGACAGGCATCCTTCACACTTTCGTATCCAACAGAAAAAGCACTATCAATAATGCCGTCCTCGTAAAGACGGGTGTACAGGGGGGAGGATTCACCTACGAGGATCTCGGAAGCCAATTCTCCGATGATCTCTCGGCGCATACTACTGTCTCCCTCTGCAAGGGGTGGGCAAGGGAAGCCGATACAGAAGGTGGGCATGGATATCTCCATAGAACGGTGGGATTCTTGTCTTCCCGGGGGCGTGGTGATTTGTCCGTAGTCTCTGATCGGGAGGGGAGAGGGGTCTTTGGGGGTATTGGCTTCTGCGATGGACAGGACCTGATCCCATGAAACGTCTCCGGAAACGCACAGAACCATGTTAGAAGGGTGATAAAATGCCTTATGGCAGGTATAGAGCATTTCGGAGGTGATTTGGGAAATGGACTCTACGGTACCGGCAATAGGAGCGCAAACAGGGTGGCTCGGGAACATAATGCGGAAGAGATCCTCGGAAACACGAGAATAGGCGTTATCTTCGTACATTCGAATTTCTTGTGTGATAATGCCACGTTCTTTTTCCACGCTTTCATCTGTAAAGTATGGTGTTGCTACCATGCGGAGAAGAAGCGCGAGAGAGGCTTCGAAATGATCTGTACAGGAGAAATGATATGCTGTCATGGAATAGGAGGTGAAGGCATTGACATTGGCTCCCATTTCGGCAAATTTTGCAGATGGGTCTTCGTCGGGCAGATCAAACATCTTATGCTCCAAATAATGGGCGATCCCATCGGGAAGGCGGTAGGATTTTCCCTCTAAGGAAAAAGCGGTATCTATGGAGCCGAAGTCTAAGGCGAGGAAGGCAACTTTTGTAGCAAAATCCTTTTTAGGGACCATACGGACACGGAGACCGTTAGGGAGACGTGTTTCGTAGAGGGATTCACCCAATGTGGGATAGGATCTCATTGTCATGCTTCTTCCCCCTTTAAGAAAAAGATCGTATCAGTGTGGAGTTTTTTGGCTACGGCAGATAAATCATCAACAGTCAATTTTTTTACCAGTTCCATCTGTGTAGACAGATCGGGGAACGGCGCAAAGACCTGACCGATGAAGAAATCATCTAAACGATTGGGGGCATCCATTGCAGAGCGAATGGCAGACAGCAACTGGGTTCTGGCGGTTTCTAATTCCACCGGGGTGATATCTCCACGTTTGCAGGCTTCTAACTCTTGGGAAATAGCGTCCTTAGTGATTTCATAGTTTTCGAAATCAATACCGGAACTGATCGTGAAGATGCCCTTATGCCGCTCGTAGCTGGAGGATGCATAATAGCAAAGAGAACGCTTTTCACGGACATTTACAAATAGTTTGCTGGTCATACCGCTGCCAAAGACAAGATTAAGAAGGTTAAGTGTAACGAAATCGGGATCATCCGCTTTCAAATCGATACGCATACCGATGACCAGTCTGCCTTGTGTGACATCCATTGTTTCGCTGACCTCTCGGATCTGTGTCGGAAGGGGAGGTCGTGAGGTGGATGTTTGTTCCCATGCACAGTCCACGCGATAGGAGAACAGGGGGGCAAAGGCGGTAGCGGCTTCTTGTGGGCTTAGGCGTCCGGCGTAGAAGATCACAATGGGACAGTGGCGGAGACTGTGCCGATAATGGGCCCAGAGCGCTTGGGGGGTGATCTTTTCTACCTCTTTTACAGTGCCTAAGGGTGGGCAACCGAAATCCTCTTCGGCACACATGATTTGCATCATTTTGTGGGTAGCGTAGCTTCGTTTATCGTTGATATTAGCTTCCAGTGTATGGATCAAATTTAGTTTTTCCCCTTCTACAAAGTGGGGGCAGAAGCATCCGTTTTCTGTGTAGGGGTGGAATAGGATCTGATCCAAGAAGTCTATCATGCCGGAAAAAATATTACCGTCGGACACAAAGCAGTCTTCCAGAAAATCACTGTAGAAGCCAAAAAGTTTTGCTTCCCCTTTTTGGCGAACGAGGGTACCGAAGGTGGAGCCGTACAGATTGTCCAGCTGCATGGAAATCTGTTGGATGTCGGGGTATTTTTCCGTGCCTCTCAGCAGAACGCTGGGCAACAGCGCATCTAAAGCCGCTGTCTTTTCGTTATGTTGCCGAACAAAGTTAATGCTGAAACAGCCGGTTTTAAATTTATGTGTTTGCAACGCCAAAAGGGTGACCTCAGGGGCGATGTTAATTTTGGTGATCAAAGGTGTTTCGTCCTTTCAAGAGATGGTTGGGGATAACCCCCCATTTATATTATACACATTTTTTTCGGAAAAGAAAGACTTTTCAAAAATATTGCTTGTGTTTTAGTGAATTTTTTAGTAGAATGAGTATGTTTCATAAAATAAGTATGGATAAAGGTAGTGAACAGATCATGGAATGGCTTGAAGTAACGGTAAGGACTGCTTCTCAGGGCGTGGAACTCCTGTGTGCGGAATTGACGGAAGCAGGTTTTGATAGCTTCGTGGTAGAGGATCACGAAGATTTTGCGGAATTTTTGGAAACGTCCCGAGATTACTGGGATTATGTAGATGAAGAACTTAGCGAGAAAATGGAAAGTGTTTCTCAGGTTCGCTTGTATTTGGAAGATGCTTGTGCCCGGGAACAGATGCCCCTTTTGCAGCAGCTTCTGGAGCGGTTGCCTCAGGAGTATCCGGCTTGCAATTTCGGCGACCTAACCATTGCCTTGGAGAATGTTCCTGCGGAGGATTGGGAAAACTCTTGGAAACAGCATTATCGTCCTCTGCCTGTAGGTGAGAAGCTTCTTGTAATTCCGCAGTGGCTCCGTGTTGAGGATACAGAAGGGCGTTTGCCTGTGATTTTGGATTTAGGCTTAACATTCGGAACGGGTGCCCATGATTCTACCCAAATGTGTATGCGTGCTTTGGAGCGATTGGTCAAGGGTGGCGAACGAGTGGCGGATCTGGGCAGTGGTAGCGGCATCCTGTCCATCTGTGCCCTCCGCTTGGGCGCAGGCAGTGCGGTGGCCATTGATATTGACCCGGCGGCAGAGCATATTGCTACGGAAAATGCCGCACGGAACGGTTACAAAGCACCTGCTTTCTCTGCCTGTACCGGCGATGTGATCCGTGACCGCGAGACCATGGAAAAGCTGGCAGAAGGTGGATATGACATTGTATGTGCTAACATTGTTGCCGGCGTACTGATCGATCTGGCCCCTGTTGTGCCACGTTTCCTGCGGGAAGGGGCTCCTTTCCTGTGCTCCGGTATTTTACGGGAGCGTGAACAGGAAGTTCGAGATGCGCTGGAGGCGGTAGGTCTGGAAATTGTGGATTCTGAGCATACTACGGAGTGGTGCTGTCTGGTGGCTCGCATGAAGGCCTGAGTGAAGAGAAAGGAGATCCACTATGTTGCGAATTCGATATCGCCACAAGGTCCGTCTGCGGAAATTAGGGAGATTCCTGTTGATCTCCATGGGGGCACTTTTCCTTGTGCTGATTATTGCCCTTGTATATGCGGACAGTTTGATCACCTATGACCGTAACGGAGCGCATTTGACCACAGCGGCTACAGAGGTACAGGTTGAGAGTACTGCGGAAAAAGAGCGGCCGATTATCCTAAACCCTATTATCGAGGTGCAGGAAGGCACTGTGGTTGCCACGAATATTTCCGATATTGGCGGCGTGTATATTACAACCTCTATGCTGCAGGATATGGAAAAGGTAATGGAATTGGTCAAGGGGATCGAAGAACCCTGCGCAGTGCTTCTGGAACTGAAGAGCGACTTTGGTAACTTCTACTACTCCAGCACCTATGCTAACGGAAATCATCCGGACGGGATCGATGTTGCTGCGGTAGATGAATTGGTGACCTATTTAAAGGAAAATGGCTTCTATATGATCGCATCTATTCCGGCTTTCCCGGATCGTGCCTATGTTCTGGAGAATGATGATTGCTGTATTCGAGAAGCCGGTGGCTATGGCTGGATGGACAGTCGAGGCTGTTACTGGATGGATCCCTCTAACGATGCGGTGATCTCCCGGTTGATGCAGATTGCCAGAGAATTGACGGAGCGTGGTTTCCGAGAAATCTCTTATACAAGCTTCCAATTCCCCAATGGCGACAATTATACTTACGCATCGGATAAGAGTGAGTCTCAGTTACTCAAGGAGGCCTCCGAAGAGATCAGCGAATATTTTGCAAAGAGTGAGATCGTGGTTTCCTTTGTCACGGATAAAGGGGATTTTCCTGTTGCAGGAGGCAGAATTTATATTCCCAATATTGACGGTTCTCAGGTGGAGTATTATGTCAGTGCTTATGGGAGTGCGGAGACTTGTCGAGAACTGGTTTTTATGACCAACTCTAAAGATGCAAGATTTGAAAATCAAGCCATTCTCAGACCCTTGATGGCTGAATGATGTACGGATGTTGAAATAAAAGGGTAGTTTGAAGAAGGTGTACTTATTTTGAACGTATTATTACACGGAACCCACGGAACCGGCGGCAGTTTTTGGGAGATCGTTCTCCGTGGAGGGTGGGAGGCTTTGGTCGACAGCCTGTTAAGCCTGCCCATATTACTCATAGCATATTTTGCCATGGAACTTTTGGAAAACAGCAAACGACTGAACGAAGATATTCTCCATGGCTACTCACAGAAGGCGGGATCCCTTGTGGGAGGTCTGCTGGGAGTGATTCCCCAATGCGGTATTTCCGGAGCGGCGGCAACGCTTTTTTCCACCGGATCTATTACAGTGGGTACAATGTTGGCGGTGTTCTTTGCAACATCCGATGAGATGTTGCCCATTCTCCTGTCAGCTCTAACGGATCGGTCTGTTTCTGTCGGAGATGTGGTGTGGATCGTAGTGGGTAAGGCAGTGTTGGCCATTGCTTTGGGCTATATCGCAGACTTGCTTCTGCGGTCTGTGATCCGACCGGGGAAGGATATTCAGAGTTTCTGTCAGCGTGAGCATTGCCATTGCGAAGAAACGGGAAATCCTTGGTTGGCGGCCTTCCGTTCTGCACTGAAGCATACCCTAAAAATCATCGTCATGCTTTTGGTGGTGAATTTTATCCTGAATCTGATCTTTGCCTTTGTTGGGGTGGAACGGTTGACAGCCTCCTTCCTGTCTAAGCCTGTGATTGGAGTAACGGTACTGG
>JAZSAO010000405.1:0-4543 GCA_045601945.1 Faecousia sp.
GAAATTCCCCTACACCGATCAACCGGATCGGCTGTACAGTCTGTACAGTGTGCTGGATGCTGTATCCATCTGTCCTGCTGCCTATGAGATATTGGAAGCGCTGAAGGAACTGTATGATTTCGACAGCTATAGGCGGAGTCTGAGAAGAAGGCACTATGTGCAGGAGGCCCCTTCCGCCTTTGATGTGGATCGTTTGTTTTTGACATCCTCCGACAGCTACTACGACGAGAACCATATTGACGAAGACGATTCAGAATCACTTCCCTTTTGAGAAGGTCAGGCGAATAATAGAAAGAAACACAGAAAGGAAACATTATGGATCCAAAACATTTACCCAATAACTTTTTTGTCTCCAATCCCCTGAAAGAAATGTCCGCAGCACGATTGACTCACTTCAAAATGGTTTGTGACACTGATGCCATTTTAGATGAGATAAATTCCGAATCAGGCATCGGCATCATTTCCGAAGCACGGAAACAGGCAATGGAAGCCGAACGCCTAAGAATCATGGAGATGGACGATCCCGCAATCTTGGTAGAGTTTGCACGAAAGATCGTTGAAATGCCGAATCATAGGATTCTTATATCGAAAATATTGCAGTTGGAAGATCAAACCCTCCCCATTTTGCTCCGAAGATTCCGAACCTGTTCCGTAGACCACTTCATTGAAATTGCGGTCAGAGTATTTGTGGAAGCGGATAGAAAGTATGTACAGCAACTGAGAGAGATGTATTCTCAGATTCGCGCACCCTATGCACAGGCAGGTGCTTGTTTGGTCTTCGGGATGTGCGGTATGAAAGAAGAAATTCCCTTCTTGCTTAAGGAGTATGAGCGTTTTCAAAGGGAATACTCCAAGGAGACTTTCGAACAGCATCCTTTAATGGCCTTGTACATTCTGCACGGAAGGATGTAACCTACAAGCAGTTTCAAGTGGTAACTTTCGTGGCTTGGGAATTTCGAAATTCACCTGTCCGGCTGTCGCAAGCAGTTTCCGAGCGTAGTGACGGGCATGGGTGTCTATGCGGTCTTCACTGCGTTCATACTTGTAGGTACGATTGATTTGATCCGCTTCTGCATCCAGCATTGCATCGAGCGTCTCTTCTACAGATTTTTTATCATTTCGCTCAATTGGGATTTGATTTTTCTTGATTTAGGTGTATAATATCTGCCATGGAGAGCCCCTTCTTTCGTGTGTGTTTGTCTCCCCGAAAAATTCATGTTCCCCATTTGCCATTGGCAAATGGGGAACATTTTTACATAATACGGCTATTTCATATTGACCCTCGCATTTTATTTAGCGAGTGACTTCAGATACTCTTCTACATTCAAATATTGAATATCGCCGGCACTGGTTTCTTCGCCACGATAAATAACATACTTCCCGGTAATCCGACCAAAGCGGTGTTCGGTCTCAACACATTTATCTTGGTTAATAAGATGCTGATACTGTTGAGGGACAACTTCTTTGCTTAGTTTAATCTCAAATATCTCGCAGGTTAATGATTCGGGATCGCAAACAACCATATCAAATTCACCAACGGCAAATTGCAGTTGGAATACCTGCTTGTTCGGACGGGCAATCTTGGTTTCCAGAAGTATTAAGTCTTCAATCATTCGACCCTTGATTGCTCCTAACGTTCTCTCTATGACACGATTTCGTTCAATGATTGAAAGGGCACTAAAGTTCTCGTCGAGAAGCAATGACTTAACAAGAGCTTCCGCTTGTGCATACCGCATACCGGGTTGACTGATAACGATCTTTTTGTCTCTGTCGTTGACATTAGGAAGATGGACAACATCAATTTCCATAATTAAGTCAAGCAAAGAAAGATACTCCTTAATCTGATAAGCATGACTATCATCCACATCAATTTCCTGTTCATCCTTGTTTAGAATGTCGAGCATGTCTTTGATTGAATTAACAACAGCCTCGTGGTCGATATTTTCGTTTAGATCGAAAGGCTCGTTTCTATCTTTGAGGAGATTTCTTGCTGTAAGCGACAGATCATTCGATTTGAAAGTTTTGGTTAAAGTTTCACGAGTGAATCTGTGGTTCATATCCTCAATAACTCGATTGATAGCACTTGTTAATTCGCCTTTAAGATACAAGTCATACAAGTGACGGAAATGGCCACCGTCTTGATAGTATTTCAAAGAATGTTGAATGTTTCGTGCAATAGCACTGTCGATGTATTCATCGGCACTTTTTTTGCTTGCAAAAGATGACTTCTCGTTGTAATTGATACCACCCATACTCATGGTGCCGCCAAATCGAACAAACTCATCAATGCCGCTGATGCCCAAAACAGTTTCAAACTCACGATAAGGAATAAATGTTGTGTGCAGCATTATGCAACGGTCGTAAAGTTGTTCGTATTCTGTAAAAATAAAGCCGAGGGAATCCGTACCGGACAAAACAATTTTCATCCCACTACTTGCATATATGTCTGAGAACAAAGCGGCTCCCTCAATGAAATCTTCCATCAGGGTAATCTCATCAATAAAAACATACTGATATCCCTTGCTTTCAAGATACTTTAAATCCGAATGAATGCTTGATAGCGTATCCTTCGATTTGATTTGAATAAACGCAGCTTTAGAAAGCTGTTCTGATGACATATCTAAAAGAGCCTGTCTGATTAAAGTTGTTTTACCGGTTCTGCGCAAACCATACAAGATAAATACTTTGTCTTGATGCTCGCCAA
This sequence comes from Faecousia sp., assembly GCA_045601945.1. GTDB lineage: Bacteria > Bacillota > Clostridia > Oscillospirales > Oscillospiraceae > JAZOXB01. The sequence continues at coordinate 2,705 of JAZSAO010000405.1, forward strand.
ACACATACTCCTCAAGTTTAGAATAGCATTCACGTTTCTTGAACGATTTGACATGTGAAGCATAGTTTTTGAGTTGTTCATCGATTCTGACATAGGTTAAAAACTCGTGATTGTCTTTTTTCTTCTTTGCAGATTTTGAAATAGGAATAGAGCGTTTCAAACCTTTTAGCTCTGCCTCAAGTTTTTTGCGGATTTCAATTTGATTGCGAAGTTCTTCAACCTTTTCAAAGTCAATATAGTCTTCGCTTCTCTTTCCATTAACAGTGTATCTGTGATAATAGTACTCTTTACCTTTCACTGTTTTCGTACTTACATTTCCGGGAGGAAGTGCAGAAATCTCCCGTTCGAGTTCTTCTATACGCTGTACAATTTCATTTTGGGTCATGAAGATACCCCCTTGTCAATTCAGTTATCCCAATTATACCCCGATTATTCCCAAAAGTCAAGTGGGATAACTTGGATGACACACAAAGTTCGTTTTCAGCTCCATAGGTGGAAAACAGATTGAACAATAAAAGCCACTGATCAATGGCATGGCGGCAAAGCCACAACTTGCATAAAGTGACCATTTTTCTAACGACTTATACACAAACGCCCGTTGCCGACAAACAAAATCGGCAACAGGCGTTTTCCATTGTATATATGAGTACGGAATGGGGGATGACTTGAAATTATTTAATTTCCTGCTCTAATGCATCAAACTCCGGGGTGGAGAAGAATTCTCCGAGAGTAATATTCAGACCGTCGCAGATCATTTTGATGGTGATGAGCTTGGGATTTTGGCTTTTGCCGTACGGGATATTCTTAATGTTGGAGGGTGGAAGTGCACAGATTGTTGCCAGCTTGTTTGATGCTGATCTCACGCTCTCCGCAAAGTTGGAGGATCCGATTTCTTACAGCAGCAACTGTCTCCATAATTACTTAATTTCCTGTTCCAAACCAACAAAAAGATCCGATACAAAGAACTCACTAATCGTGATACCTAAGCCATCGCAGAGTTTTTGGATTGTTGAGACCGTGGTGCTGTGATTTCTACCGCTGACGATATTATTGACAGTAGACTGCGTGACTCCGCTACGGCTACTAAGTTTGTTGATTGATATATCGTACTCCTGACATAGCTGAATAATCCTCTGTCGGACAGCCTCTCCTATGGTCATAGGTATCACTCCTTTTTATAAAATGATACCTTTTCCCTCTTGAAAAGATTACCCCTTTTGAGTTAAAATAACCCAAAAGGGGTGAAGTTATGCCAATATGTACTTTCTTCGGTCACAGAGACTGTCCGGAAACGATCAAACCGAAACTGCGGGCAACGATAATTGACCTAATTGAGAATCATAATGTAGATATGTTCTATGTAGGCAACCAAGGCCAATTCGATGCTATGGTTCGCTCTACACTCAAGAAGCTAAAACAGGAATACCCCCACATCGACTATGCCGTTGTCCTTGCCTACATGCCGGGAAAACCATCCGAATACGAAGACTACTCCGACACCATATTCCCGGAAGGCCTCGAAATCGTCCACCCTCGCTACGCCATCTCCCACCGCAATACATGGATGCTCACCCACTCCGACTATGTCATCACCTATATCACCCACTCATGGGGCGGTGCCGCTCAGTTCGCCAAAAGAGCATCAATGGCAAAAAAGAATGTGCGAAATCTTTCAACCTGAATTCTTTGCGTCTATACACTTAGTGTAAAATAAAAATTGGCAAAACGTAAAAATTTCGGCGAATATAAAAAAAGAGGAAGAACCGGAGTTCCCCCTCTTGCCACTCTATGATATATTGTAAATGACCAAATAAACAAGAATCGTGGTGGCAAGAATGA
>JAZSAO010000406.1:0-3232 GCA_045601945.1 Faecousia sp.
GATAGCAGTGCCATCGTCCCACTTCAGGTCGTCGCGGAGGGTGATCTTCCAAGCATAGCCGCCTTCGGCCTTCTGCTCGGCGGTGTAGCCCCACTTAGCGTCGATGGTAGAGGTGATGTCTTCGAGTTTGGTTGCTGCGGAGAAGTTGGTGGTGTAAGCACCGGGAACAAGGCCAGCCTTGTTGATGGATCCGTCTTCATTGTACTTCTTGTCGCCTTCGAACTTATAGTCATATTCGAAGAAAGAAGAACTAATGTAGTTCAGGATCTGGGTGTCGTTGTTGTCTGCGTAGGTGAATTCGTTCCAATTGCTGGGCATGACAGCAGTGTAGGTGTTGTACTCTGCTTCTTTCAGGTCAACCTGCTCAACAGGTTTCTTCCCACAACCAGCGAAGAGGCCCAAAACCATGATGCAGACCATGGCGAATGCGAGAATTTTCTTCATGTTCGTTTCCTCCTAATTTTTCTTTGGTCCCTCTTTTGAAAAGAAAAAACGGTGCCAATTCTATACACAAAAGGCACGCGTCCTCCCTTTGGGGCCCTTTTTGAGGGCACCCTCCCCAAATTGCTTCGGGGAGTATACTCTCTTGGGGGAATTATACTACAAAATTGCATTCCTGTCAACACAATTTCTCCTGCTTTTTGGTGATTTTATCGATTATACATAAAAAAGTTTTCTATAATTCTCACTATTCATGCAAATCCCCCGTTTATTCGTTCTTCCAAACCTTAAAAATATACATATTTTATTGTATTTTTGCATATTTTTTCATCTTATTTCATTTTTCACAGAATCCGACAAAATTTCGTGAATATTTTCCATTCGCAACCTCGCTATGAAACAGGTTTCATGAGACAGAATCCGTTCGTCAGCAAGGTTACTTTTTTCCCCAATTGTTGGATCCCGCGTCCAAAAAGGACGTGTCCGGTTTCTGTCAGTTCCCACTCTTCCGAAGTTCGGTTGACATAGGCGATTGTCTGTGCATTTTCGGTACGACGCACATAGCAGAGTCTTCCCTGCCATGCCTCCAAAATGCGGACGGTTCCTTTCTGCAACGACGGTTCTCCGCACTTCAGTTCTCCCAATGCACGAAAATAAGTCTGTATTGTCTCATCCTCATTCCCCCACGGGAAAGTGCGGCGACAATAGGGATCCTCAAAGCCTTCTACTCCTACCTCATCGCCGTAATAAATACTGGGCATTCCCGGCAATGTATACTGGAGGAAGGCAGCCAGATATAATTTTTCTCTTGCCGCAACGTAGTCCTCCGTGCTGAGCCGACGGGTCGCTTTTTCTTCCTTTGTACCATCAAAATCATCCCCAAGCACAGTTAGGATACGAGGTTTGTCATGGGAACCCAGAAGATTCATAAGACAAGAAAGGACCTGTGGAGGATAATTCTCCGCAATGGTCATCACTGACTCTCCGAAAGCCGCTCCGTCATCAGTTCCCTGTACAAAGTCCAATATGGCCTTTCGCCAAGGGTAATTCATAACGCTGTCCAGTTCTCCGTCAATAAAGTAACGCCGGGATACACCGTAGGCCCTCTTGTTGGAAGCATCTTCCCAAACCTCTCCCAAAAGGAACGCATCAGATTTGATCTCTCGGATCCGATTCTTCAGCCGAAGAATAAATTCATCGGGTAGTTCATCCGCCACATCCAATCGGAAGCCGTCTGCTCCCAAGGACATCCAATAGGACACCACAGAATCCCCGGCATCTATGATATAGTCCAAATAGCCGGGATCCAGTTCATTCACACAAGGCAGAGAGCGAATTCCCCACCACGCCTCATAGTCTATAGGATACTCTTTAAATTGAAACCACCAGCGGTAAATGGATTCGGGATCGCTGACAGCACCGCCACCGAAGTATCCCCGGCTGTCAAAATATCGGCTGTGATCTCCCGTATGGGAAAAGACACCGTCTAAAATCACTCGCATCCCCAAATCATGGGCAGACTCACAAAGCTGTCTAAAATCCTCCGCTGTTCCCAGCATAGGATCCGGTCTTTTATAGTCCGCACTGTCGTAACGATGATTGGAAAACGCCATAACCACAGGATTCAAATATAGAATCCCTACGCCCAAAGTTTTTAAATAGGGCAATTTCTCCCGAATTCCTTGGAAATTTCCTCCAAAGAAATCGTTATTCCAATATCCTTCCTCATCGGGGCCGAATCGGGGCAGATCATTCCAATCTTCGTGTATGGTATAGGGTTGCAGTTTCTGCGTGAGATCGCACTCCCCTGCCTTATAGAATCGATCCGGCAGGATCTGATACATCACAGAACCCATGGCATATTCCGGGACTGTAAAGTCTTCCGGCAGGAAACTCAGTTGCCATTTCTCCCCCTGCTCCATATTCGTTTGATCTCCCTGTCGGAACAAGCGGAAGCTATCCCCTTCTTTATAAATTCGGAACCAGTAGAAATACAAGCCCGTATTCATGGTAAAGCTCACTTGCCAATGACCGTAGTCCCCTTCCTCTCGTGCAAGAAAGAAAGGGATCTCCTTGCAAAACTGTCCATCGGGATCCTCCAAAATCAGGGTCATTTTTACGGCCTCTACGGTTTTGGGTACAAAAACGGTCATTTTACAGAGTTCCCCCCTTCGGAGTGTTCCGAAGGGGGTCTTGTGTTGAGGATCCCTACTATTATAATGGATCCGCATTTTTTACTTGTTCAGATACCAAATATTGTCTGCATACTCCTCAACTGCACGGTCAGAGGAGAACAGACCTGCCTTGGCAATGTTGGTCAGAGACATATTGCCGAACTTCCGCTCATCACGGTAGGTTTCCTCAATGTCTCTGTGGGCACGGGCGTAGTCTGCAAAGTCGGCTACGGTCATATAAGGATCTGCAGTGCCGAAACGATTGGTCAGCAGACAGCTTACCAGATCGTCAAAACGCTGTCCCAGAACACCGGAGGTCAGCATGTTCAGAACCTCACGGAGTTCATCGGTCAGGAATTCGTTGGGGTTGTAGCCACGGTGCCACAGTTCTTCGGTCTCGTGAGCCTTCATACCGAAGAGGAAGATGTTCTCATCACCGACCTGCTGGTGGATCTCTACGTTCGCACCATCCAGAGTACCTACGGTAACTGCACCGTTGATCATGAGTTTCATGTTGCCGGTACCGGAAGCTTCCTTACCTGCGACGGAGATCTGCTCGGAGATATCTGCCGCGGGAATAATGATCTCTGCCAGAGAGACCTTGTAGTCCTCGATAA
>JAZSAO010000407.1:0-2482 GCA_045601945.1 Faecousia sp.
GCCATTGAAGCTGTCTCCCATGTATAAAGGAGGAAATCCATGGAACAAAACTACGAAGTCCTGTACACCATTGTAAAAAGAGCCGGAGCGGTTCTCCTTACCGCTGTAGATATCAGCAACTCTGTCACGGATAAAGGGCAAGCCTGCGATCTGGTGACCATTTACGACAAGCAGGTACAGGACCGTCTCTGTAAGGAACTGAAAGAAGCCTATCCCCACTGCGGCATCTACGCTGAAGAAGGAGATCTTTGCGATATTGCCCGGCACGACAGTTATTTTATCATTGATCCCATTGACGGTACCACCAATTTTGTTCGCGAATTGCATCACAGCTGCATCAGTGTCGGTTTGTGGGAAAAGGGGGAGATCGTAGCCGCAGTGGTCTACAATCCCTTTGCAGAAGAACTGTTTACGGCAGAAAAAGGTCGCGGTGCTTATCTCAACGGCAAGCCACTGCGCGTAACGGATGCAGATCTGTCTCACAGTTTGGTTCTGTTGGGCTCTGCTATTTACTATCGGGACACCATCCCCGCAACCCTCCGATTTATAGAAGAACTTTTTCCTGTTACCTTGGATGTCCGTCGAGGGGGCTCTGCTGCTTTGGATCTGTGCTATCTTGCCGCAGGAAAAGCCGACCTGTTCTTTGAATGCTGCCTCCGTCCATGGGACTACGCTGCCGGAAGCCTCATTGTCACAGAAGCAGGCGGTATTGTTTCCGCACTGGATGGAAGTCCCCTCCGTTTCTACGATCGTTGCTCCGTTGCCGCCGGCAATCCTAATAATTATCCCCGACTCATGGAACTGAGTCACCGCATTGCCCAAGAGACAGATATGAAAGGACGGATCAAATGAAACCGTTGAAAAGATCTTTTATAGCCCTGCTCCTATCACTTTCTCTTTTGCTCACCGGTTGCAGCATCTCTACCTACTCTGAGAGGAAAGAGCGGTTAGAGTCCCTTCTCTATCCCACCACGCAGGCCACGCTCCCCCACAGCAACAGCCCCACAGGGAGTCCCGATCCCATCCCCGAAGAGAATCCAAAGCTGACCCACAAATATAATGAATACGTTCCCTATGAGGAATTTGAACGATCCTACGAGCCATACGAGGAACCTCGTCCTTTCTCGGAACTGGAATATACTTCCCCTACCATCGAGCCCATTCAAGAAGGCTATCAATCTGTACAAGCCATGGTAGAAAAGGGTACCTATACCGCCGAGGATATCGTTGCCGCCTTTGAGGATGTCTTTGAGGATCATCTGTTCTTTGACACCATGCACTCCCTATCTTATATTCAGTATAGCCTGCATCTGGATGACAGTTACTATGAGGATGAGTACAATCGTTGCGAAGAATTGTCCCCCATGCTGAATCAATCACAAGAAAAATGCTATATTGCCATGTCGGAAAGTCCCCTCCGCGCAGAACTGGAAGAACTTTACTTTGGCGAGGGATTCTTTCTGTTCTATGATGAAAATCGTATTTATTCCAAGGACAGCGCCGTTGCTCTGATGCAAGAAGAATCCGCCATCGAATCTCAATATTTAGCCCTGCAAAATGATCCCACCATTCTCTGGAAGGGTGTGGAGACCTCCTTCGATGCCCTTTTAGCTGATCCTTCTCTCCCCTACGAAGATTATCTCCAAGTTTATCGGCTTTATTATGGTAAGTACGCGCCCCAAGCTGCAGAACTTTACGCCCAACTGATCCGCGTTCGTAAAGCCATCGCCACGGAATTGGAATACGACAGCTATGCAGATTTTGCCTACAGCTATCTTTACGAACGGGACTACGGTTCTGCCCAAGTTGCCGACTACTGTGACCGTATTGCAGAGGAAATGCCCGGGCTTCTGTTTTCTGCCATTATGGCACAAGCGGAACTTCCCGCAAAGAACATAAAAGAAAGTCTCTCTTTGTTCAAAAATACAGTGGACCGCTTCGGTGGAGTGATGAAAACCTCCTACGAATTCATGGTTGACTACGATCTATGGGACACCGCCAGTTCCCCCAACAAGCTGCCCGGCTCCTACATGACCTATCTAAACTCCTACGAAATGCCCTTCCTCTATGTTTCTCCCAATGAAACATTAGGTGATCTTATGACTCTGTGCCACGAATTCGGCCATTTTGTAGACGGCTATGTGAACTGCGGAGGCTTCAGCGGGATAGATTGCGCCGAGATCTTTTCCCAAGGTCTGGAGTTCCTTGCTTTAAATCGGGCTGACCTGAATCCCAATGAACGTTCCACTTTAATTCGCTCCAAAGCGGCGGATTCCGTCTTAGTCTTTCTGACCCAAGCCTGCTATGCGGAATTCGAGGCCCTTTCCTACACCCTCCCGGATGACAAGCTAAATGCCCAAGGTCTCAACGACTTATTCGCAGAGTGCAGTCAAAAATACGGTCTGTCTTTGTTGTATATGGGCATGGAAGATCTGATGGTTTCCGGATGGGTTGATGTGCAACACTTTTTCATTGCTCCCTT
>JAZSAO010000408.1:0-6070 GCA_045601945.1 Faecousia sp.
AGTCCTTTCCAATTCCTGCTTGATGTGCATAATATGAGGGCAGGGGACAGTTTAATATGAAGCCACTCCTCTTTGCTCGACAATATCGTCTAGGGGACAAGGGGGGGACAAGGGGACGGTTCTGTTGTCCTCTTGTCCCTCGAACCGTCCCCTTGTCCCTCAGCTGTCCCTCTACCGACCTCTTTCTTCGGGTGGAATCTTATGCCATGCATCATTCCATGCGTTTTCGTCGCCTATGATAAAGAACCAACCTTCGTCAACCAGTGGTAGGACCTCGGTTGTATAATGTAAGGTAGGTTCACCTGATCCGTCAACGGTGCGCCCAATGCTGTACCAAAAGGAATTATCAGTAGTAACATCATGTATAGTAGCCGTTGAAAATGTAATAGATCCTGCTCTTTTACGAATTGAATCAAAGAATTCCGGATGTTTCAACACAGTATGAATTGCTTTCGTTACACGTTCATCTGTTATAGGGGCATATTCATAATCGGCATACATGAAACCATCTTCTATATGGTCGGCTATGAATACATACTCATACTCTGTATCGATCAGGTAATCGGCAATCAGATTGATTTCCTCACGGTATTCCACATACACACTGTTTGCTGCTTCCAAATCGGGTGGAACGGGAGCTGTTAATTTCCTTACTGTAGGGGCGATAATGCCGAATACACAAAAAGAGAACAGCATCAATACGATCAACGATACACAAAAGCCCCCGTTCATAGGTCTGTTGTTTAGAAAATAATAAGATAGATAAATGCCTAATAAATCAAGTTCCAAACATACAAGCGGTAAGCCTGTATTTTGTCCTTTCAGCAAAGCCAAAAACAGAAAGTTCATACATGCGGCAAATATGTAGAAAACAAAACATATCCAAGACAATGCCACATGTGCCTTTGTCTTTTTCAGTATTAATAAGATGATGAATTGCGCTACCCCGAAAAGAATAATGAATACATACAGATACCATGCTTTGGTTTGAAAAATATCAAGCCCAGTAATTCGTTGTAAAAGCAACAATATACCAAACAGCACTAATAATAGAATTTGAAATATCCATTTAAAAACGCGCGACAACATCTCCAATACCCCTTTCTGTAAACTACAGCCCATGCATCTCTTCCCAAACCTTATCCGGATTCAACCATTGAACATTATGTGATAAATCAATGCCAAGCTCTGTACACATATGGATAAATTGGTCATTTGATGAATATGGTCCGAATATCATTTCAGGTGAGGTGTCTACGATATAGAATACGTATTCTTTTGGGCGGTCATCATAATAGGGGTCTATGAGAGGACCCGGGTCCTTATTTATAAATCCATACATACCAATTAGATCATCAACTACAAAATAATCTGTCACAGAATAATTAACAAGGACAGTTTTAGTTTCACTATCATTGATTTTTTTACCAAGACAGCGAAGATCTGAGAGGATCTCTTCAATGTAATAATCATTGCACAGTTCAATGGAATAACCATCCGAACCACAACCGGATAATAAAACCCCTATAAATATGATCATAAGAATAAAAATCCTACTTCCAGCATGAAAACTTTGTTCCATCACTGAATTGTCCTTCGTAATACGATGTTTTATAAAACGCATACCACTCAAGTCCTTTCCAATTCCTGCTTGATGTGCATAATATGAGGGCAGGGGACAGTTTAATGTGAAGCCACTCATCTTTGCGCGACAAAATCGTCTATAAGGCCATCTCCTTTTTCTTTCATATCGGCAAAGATTGCTCGATCTTCAGCAGAGAACTCTTCAAAAGTCTCCAGTTCCTGCACAGCGTTGTCCCGTTCTGCCGGACCGCTGTAAAACCAATAGTCTCGATCTGAGCCTATTTCGTCTACTGCGCATATTTGTATCGTATTATTCATTGTATCGATAACACCATACACAGTATAATTCCATTGTATTATGCCATTTTCTCTTTCTTGGGAGCCAACATCATTTCCAATCACATAAACTTTATTGATGTCAGAAATTTCCCGAAATTGTACTACATTTGGTATTATACTACCACCGTATAGATAGGTCAGTGGTTTCATGGTCTGAGTTCTACCAATTTCATAGCTCCCGTCTCCAAATTGAGTGATTGTATCCCGACCTGAAGGGTTTTTTATATTACTACTATACGAGCATGCATAAAGCAAAATGGTCAAAACAATATTCAAAAAATAAATAACTTTTTCCTCATAAAGATCTTTCTATTCTACAAGAATTACGGTAAGGCAGAGAATCGTCCATTGCCTTTGCATTAAGGAGAGAGCAAAATATTTGTTTCACATCCAAAAATCATCTATTTCTTCTATAAGACCGTCGCCTTTTTCCTTCATGTCGGCAAAGATTGCTCGATCTTCAGCAGAGAACTCTTCAAAGGATTTTAGATCCTGTACAGCATTGTCTCCTTCTTTTCCTCCATAATAACGGAATTTTTCACTTGATTCTATCTCATCCACTGCGCAAACTTGCATGGTATTGTTGGATTTATCGATGATTCCATATACGCTGTAGTTCCAGTGTCGTATTTTCCCCTCTCTTTCGTTTGAGCCAATATCGTTTCCTATTACATAGAATTTATCACTATCCGGAATTTTTCGTATCTGTAAAACATTTGGAATTATCGCATGTGAATTGTAAACCAGTGGTTTGGTATCTTTACTCCGGCATATTTGGAATGTGCCATCACCAAACATAATGATGGTATCTCTACCATATTTAATTTCCTTATCTATCCCATCAAAACAAGAAGTTAAAAATCCGGTTAATAGAATACTGAGTAAAATACATAATGATCTTTTCATATAAGTACCTCTATTCTATGACAGAGACCTCATCTGTCTTTCCGGTGCCACCGTTTCGCTATTAGGTATCAAATTCGAAAAAATAGAGTGTATAGCTGTCTGAATCGTAGATCAGCAGCGAGAAATTATAAGAAGAGCGATTAAATAAGTCGGTATCGCTGAATGGATTGTTCGATTCGCTATGTCTATCTGTAAAGTAATAGTAGCCGCTACTGATTTTCGGAATTTGGTTTTTCTCTGCCAAGTTATAGCCGCTGTTATCATACATGATTTTTTGTAGATTATGGGACAAAGGCATATTGTTCCACTGTTTTATTTGTTCCGTTACGGAATCAGATATTTGACTGCAATCAAACGCCACTGTTAGAGCCCCGTCGCCTAAGAATCCTCCATGGCTGTCTTCGTGAAAAATGATTGTGCTTTCCGTAATATCAAGTCCGCAAAGTGCGTGAACGCTTTCTTGCGGTGTTTTTGTCTCAAATTGCGAAAAAATGACATATACAGCAGTGCAACCGGACAGTATAATCGCACATACCAACATAAGACTTATGCACGCAGTTTTCTTTCCAAGTAAAGAAAGCATATAGCTTACTCCTTTCTGTATTCCAGGAGGTCTCCCGGTTGACAGTCTAACGCCTCACAGAGTTTGATCAGTGTGGAGATCTTTAAAGCCTTTGCTTTGCCGTTTTTGAGAACGGAAACATTGGCGATGGTAATGCCGACTTTTTCGGAGAGCTCTGTAACACTCATTTTCCGCTTTGCCAGCATAACATCGATATTAAAAATGATTTCGCCTTCCATCTTGACCTCCTATATCGTCCAGTCGCTTTGCTCCTGCAACTGCTGTGCCTTAGCAATCAAATGAGAAAGCACGAAAGCAGCTACAGAAATGGCAATGCCGATAAACATGATGAACAAGGAAAAGAGGATGATTGCCGGGTGATTCATATTAAAAATGAGGGAAATCAAATTGCCAAGAAGGAAAAAGGCAGTATCCGCAGCGGCTAAAACAGAAATGTTTTTGATCAGCTTGGCATTTTGAATGGAGAAGGCTTGATCCTTTCCAATATTAACGGCAACCTTCCATGCAAAAAAGAGAACAGCATAGCAGGGGATTGCTGCAAGCCAGGTGAAGAACAACCAAAATAAGAAGCTGTTGTGAAATTGTTGCTGATAGGTCTGATCGATGAAATGACCGGCTATGGGCATGACAATTCCAAAGAGGAGTAGTCCGCAAATTCCGAGACCGATGATGATGGCTTTCAGCCATGCTGCAAGTGTAGACTGTTTCATATATGAGTACCTCCTGACTGTGTTCTGATTCTAATATAGCTGCACATAATAGAAATGTCAATAAATATTTATCGCAATACGATAAAAAAGGAAATGCATTGCCGGGCTGCAACCAGTGCAGCCCGGCAGATTTGTTATATGACAGAAAGCGATCATTCACCGTATCAGTGAAAAGCGCGCAGCATATACCTTCCCCCGGGGGGAAGGTGGGCGAGCGTAGCGAGGCCGGATGAGGAATGCGGGTGAGCAGTTGAAAGTTTGTACTGGGTTGGAGCTTAGCGACTCTGCCCGAATTCCTCACCCGCCCCTTCGGGGCGCTCTCTCCCCGGGAGAAGGTATTGCGTGGTACTTTCTTCATGCGTTAAACAATGATTTAGCGCACGAACCAATCTTTTGCCACACAGGTGTCATTCCGAGCCAGTGTGAGCTGTTTTTTGGAATGTCATGGTAATTCAATGCGCTATTTAAGTATTGAAAAGTGTACTAAATATTAGTTTGGTTTGCCAATATGCTTACAAGCTTTCAAACATATCCGCTAATTTTCTTGCAGCGGCGGCAAGGTTTTGAATACCGGTAAAGATGGTATCGGCAGTATAGATCTTCAAATACTGATCGGCCTCCAGTGTGAAATATCCGCTATATCCTATGTCCTTCAAGGCCCGGACAATTCCGTCAAAATCCATATTCATGGAAAAGGGAATCTGATGGGAATCGTGAAGCTGATCGTTATCGTGAATGTGCAGTGCCTGCAGTCTGGGTCCCAGTTGGCGAATCATATTGGCTGCGCCGTTGCCGGAGCCTTTCATTTCCGCGTGTCCCAGATCCAAACAGGCAACAAAACTGGGATCGTTGACGGCATCAATATGCTGGCAAAAGCTCTCGCCGGTGGCGCAGGCGGCAAAAGAGGAATGACCCTTTTCGTTGTCCCAGTTCCACATGTTTTCTGTTGCGATCTTCACACCGTGTTCCTTGGCAAAGGGCAGCAGTTCCCAATACATCTCGGCGTTTCCCTCCGGTGTTTTGTTGTTATCCGGATGAATGATGCAGATCTCACCGCCTGCCTCTGCGGTGCATTCGATGGCTCTTTTTAAATAGGAGCGGATCTCCGGGCAGTTAACAGGGAAGGGGGCATGGGACTGATTGCAGTGGATGCCGTTATCCAGTCCAACCTGCTTTAGCTCCCGGGCAAATGCTAAGTAATTGCTGCCGGAGAGGGGGTGTCCGGTATGTTCACAGCTATGGGTCTGCCAGTTAAACAGGCACATTTGGAACATGGAGAAATCCCAGGCATCAAAGCCGGCTTTGGCGTATAATTCGATGGCTTTCTGTTCACCCACGATGCGGGCAGCAGATGCAATTTCGGTAGATATTTTCATATTAAATCCTCCTTAAAAAATCCGCAGGAGTGAACACCCCTGCGGATTTGAATGTTTTAGTCCTGATCGTAATAATCGGAAACCAGCAGCAGGTTAGTGACCTCAATAAAGTCCCGGGCTTTTTCGGCCATTTCCGTCAGGTATTCCCGGGAAAGCTCCTTGCCGTACTTGTTCATAACCACCTGATACTCCATATTGCTATCCACAGCACATGCCACACCGTCGGAGATCCAGCTTCCGTCGGGGAAAATGGCATAGCCTGCATAGTTGGGATCAAAGGCATCGGAACCCAAAAATGTGTATGGAGATTGGATTCCCAAAAGATTCAGCACCGTAGGCACCAGATCGGCGGTATTTAAGGTTTTGCTAATGGTAATATCAGGTGCATCTGCGCTCCAAATGAAGCAGGGCGTGTTTTCAAGCAGCAGCTCCTGTCCTTCCTTCAAGCCGGAAAGCTCCATAAGCTCCTGATCGTTGGAGTAGCCATAGGTGTAGTGATCTGTCATGGCAACGATTACTGTGTTTTCCAGCCGACCGTGTTCTTCCAGCTCTTTCAGCAGTCGGGCAAAGAA
>JAZSAO010000409.1:0-2393 GCA_045601945.1 Faecousia sp.
TGGCAAATTCGTAGTGAGTTCGTAGTAGGCAGAGAAGTGGATGGTACTTCCTCTGACTGACTGTGCATAATGAAAGTCCCTACTGCCCTCTCAGTCGCCCAAGGGCGACAGCTCTCCCAAAGGGAGAGCCAAGGGGCTTGTGCGGACTCGCAAACAGTTCGATAAACTGTGATTTGCAGTTCAATAACTATGGGCGTAGCCCATGATTTCCAATCCGTGGCGCAGCCACACTAAAACTTTCAACTTTCAACTTCCCACTACGGGCCATGTTACAAAATAGAATCATCTCTCCATATAGGACAGGCGGTTTTGTTCACATTGGGCGTAGGCGTAGGTTTTCATCCAGCCGTCGTAGGCGTCTTTCCAATACATGGAATAGGAGGACTGGTTGGCAAGAACGATCAGGGGGATCTCTTGGCTGACCAGCTTCTGGATCTCGCCAAACATGGCTTTCCGTGTGGCAAAGTCAATTTCGTATGCCTGATCTTCACACAGGGCGGTAATGGCTTCATTGCTGTAGCCGATGGGACCCATGGTGTGAGGGTTGCCACCGGTGTTCTTGGATACATCGGAGAAAATAGTACGCATAAAGGTGGGCGGGTTATTGCCCCAGCCACCGTTGCTGACAATGGCAAATTCATAATCCCCTTCGTTGATCATGGCATCTCTGGTGGCAGAGTCATAGGCCACGGTGGAAACAGAGATCCCTGCAGCTTCCAGATCCTTGCGGATCAGTTCCGCCATGGCAATGTCATTGGCACTGTCGGAAAGGAGAAGGGATAGGCTCAAGCCCTTTCCTGCAAAGATTTCCTTGGCTTTCTCCGGCTCATAGGCATATTGGTTGACTTCTTCGTTATAGAAGAGGGTGCCTTGGGGTACATACCCTGCACTGCCTACGGAACCCATGCTACGGAAGACTTTGTCCACCATAGCCTGCCGATCCAAGGCGGCGTAGACCCCTTGACGGAGGGTAATGTCCAGAAATGCAGGGCATTTTTCAAAGTTGATCAGGAGTTTGTAGCCGGTGTCGTTGGTCTTTTCCACCAGACCAACTTCCGGGTGATTCAAATATGTATCTGCCAGATCTGCAGGCATAGAGGTGATATGGATCTCCTTATTTTGGAAAGCCAGAAGTGGATCGCTGACGGGAACGAAGAGGATCTGTTTTGCGGCGGCCTTGCCGTTGCACCAGCCTTCAAAGGCGGTGAAAGCGTAGCTGCCTGTTGCACTTTCATAGGAGGTGAGCATATAAGCACCGCTTCCCACCAGATTTTTCTCGTTTGTAAAGGTATAAGGATCTTCTACGGTTTCCCAAATATGCTTAGGCAGGATCACAAAACTGCCCAGAGAAGACAGGGTGTCCGCCGTGGGGTTCTTTACCGTAATGGCAATGGTTTGGGGAGATAGGATCTCGTAGCTGTCTACCAGAAAGCTATCACCTGTACCCAGAGAATTGTTTACAGGGGGGAACTTTTTGCAATAGTCAATTGTAAAAGCGACATCCTCTGCGGTCATGGGGGTATCATCGTGGAACTTGGCGTTTTCAAAAAGAGTGAAGGTGTAGGTATTACCTTCGATGGTCCAGCTTTCTGCAAGCCAAGATACATCTTTTTCTTCGTCTTTTTCCAGAAGGCTGCCGAAAACCAGACGCATTTTCGCGGCACCGGGACCACGGGATACATTTAAATAAGGGCTGGGAATACCCCAATCGGTGCCACCCTCTAAACGAAGGGTGTCCACCTTATAGTCGGACAGCGTGTCCGGTTGAACAGGGGATTGGATGCCACATCCCCATAGGCTGACGGAAAGAGACAGGCACAGCAGCAGTGCAAGGAATTTTCTCATATCACTAAAATCCTTTCGGCTATAATTCTCCCCAAATCGGATTTTGGGATTGATGGTATTATATCTCCTCGCATTCTCCTATGGAAGCCCCCGGGGGGGATAAAATTTTTATATGGGAAAATCACGGTTTATCGAACCGTTGGTTCGTAATGAATAATGAAGTCGCGTTGCTGATGAATAATGAATAATGAATAATTGATGTGTGTGGCTACGCCATGGATTTGAAATAGGCCTACGCCCATGGTGCACCGTTGGTGCAGTCAAAACACAGTTTATCGGCCTGTTTATGGTTTGCACCTGTAGGGGCGAAGCTGTGTCTTCGCCCGGGGCAGTATCGTCGCAGATAGCAATTTCTCCATTCGTAAAAATCATCGTACCACATCGTAGGGGCGAACTGTGTTCGCCAGAAAATGTTCCGATTTTGTATGATTTTTGTATAAAAACCGACATTTTCGGTGTCGATCATTGGCGGGCGAACACAGTTCGCCCCTACGATCATAATCGTCATTGTTACGTTCAATGAGACCCGGTGCTTATTGTAAGTGCAT
>JAZSAO010000410.1:0-4739 GCA_045601945.1 Faecousia sp.
TCATCTTGTCCATATCCTGCTTCAGCTCTTTGATCTCCATCATGATGCCATGGGCGCGGGTCAGGAGATCCTTGGGGGTGGTCTTCAGCTCCTCTGCAGCCTGTACAAGCATGCGGTTGGTGTTCTCCAACTGGTTCAGAACGGTTTTGCCGGTATAGGCCTCAATACGGCGAACACCGGAAGCGACGGAAGCCTCGGACAGAATGCGGAAGGGTCCTACCTTGGCAGTATTATCGCAGTGGGTACCGCCGCAGAATTCCATGGAGTCCTCGCCCATCTTTACAACACGGACAGTATCACCGTACTTCTCACCGAAGAGAGCGGTTGCCCCCAGCTTCTTAGCCTCTTCTACAGGGAGAACCAGAGTTTCTACATCTGCGCCGTTGAGGATCATGTCCATAACCTCTGCGCTGATGCTGACCATTTCCTCGTTGGAAACAGCGGAGAAATGGGTGAAGTCGAAACGAAGATGGTCAGGCTCAACCAGAGAGCCTGCCTGATGGCAGTGGTCACCCAGAACACGGCTCAGAGCCGTCTGGAGCAGGTGGGTTGCAGTATGGGCACGGCGGATAGCCTTCCGACGGTCGTCGTCATAGGTAGCGGTGACAGTCTGGCCAACCTTTACACTACCTGCAAGAACCTTGCCGTAGTGCATATACTTGCCGCCCTTATTCTTCTGAACGTCGTGTACCTTAAATACGGTTTCCCCCCAGGTGATCTCGCCATGGTCGGCAACCTGGCCGCCCATTTCGGCATACATAGTGGTCTGATCCAGAACGATGATGGCTTCGACGCCCTCACCGATCTCATCACGGAACTCTTCTTCTGCGACGATAGCCAGAATCTTTGCTTCGCAACTCTTTGCATCGTAGCCCAAAAACTCTGTAGAGGGCATATCCTGACCGAAATCGATGCCTGCCCAACCCAGATCGCCCAGAGCCTTTCTGGCTTCACGAGCACGAACCTTCTGCTCTTGCATATAGGCCTTGAAACCGGCCTCATCTACGGTCAGACCTTCTTCTTTAGCCATTTCGATGGTCAGGTCAATGGGGAATCCGTAGGTATCGTAGAGTTTGAAAGCAGCTTCGCCGCTGAATACGGTCTCGTTCTTTTCCTTATGCTGTGCCAGCATTTCGGCAAAGATACGCATACCGCCGTCAATGGTCTTGGCGAAGTTTTCTTCTTCTACACGGATGACACGGGTAATATACTCGTCCCGTTCACGGAGGTAGGGATAGTGACCCTCGTTCTCCTGAATAACGGTCTCAACCACTTCGCACAGGAAGGGCTTGTTGACACCCAGCAGCTTGCCATGACGGGCAGCACGACGGAGCAGACGACGGAGCACGTAGCCACGGCCTTCGTTAGAAGGCAGAACACCGTCAGCGATCATAAAGGTAGAAGAACGGATATGGTCGGTGGTAACACGGGGACTTACGTCCTTTTCCTTACTCTGGCCATAGCTGGCTCCGGTGAGGTCCGTGACCTTCTTGGTAATGTTCATAACGGTGTCAACATCGAAGAGGGAGTATACATCCTGGCAAGCAACAGCCAGACGTTCCAGACCCATGCCGGTATCAATGTTCTTCTGTGCAAGTTCGGTGTAGTTTCCCTGTCCGTCATTGTCGAACTGGGAGAAAACGTTGTTCCAAACTTCCATATAGCGGTCGCAGTCGCAACCTACGGTACAGCCTTCCTTGCCGCAGCCGTACTTTTCCCCACGGTCAAAATAGACCTCAGAGCAGGGGCCGCAGGGGCCGGAGCCGTGCTCCCAGAAGTTATCGGACTTGCCGAAACGGAAAATACGATCGGCAGCAATGCCCATGTCCTTGTTCCAGATCTCAAAAGCTTCCTCGTCGTTCTCATAAATAGAGGGATACAGACGATCTGCATCGATGCCGCAGACCTCAGTCAGGAATTCCCAGCACCACCGGATAGCTTCCTTCTTGAAGTAATCGCCGAAGGAGAAGTTGCCCAGCATCTCAAAATAAGTGCCGTGA
This sequence comes from Faecousia sp., assembly GCA_045601945.1. GTDB lineage: Bacteria > Bacillota > Clostridia > Oscillospirales > Oscillospiraceae > JAZOXB01. The sequence continues at coordinate 2,001 of JAZSAO010000410.1, forward strand.
CGAGCAGTATGACCGATATTGTCAATATCACCGGTACGGATGCACTTCTGGCAGGTACAGACTCGGCGGCTGGGAGGAGTAACCTCACCCTTGAAATAGGGCTTCATGGGAGCCATGCCGGAGTTGATCAGCAGAAGGGACGCATCGTTCTGCGGGATCAGAGAGAAGCTGGGGAGCCGCAGATGTCCCTTGCTCTCAAAGAAGGACAGGAACATCTCGCGGAGTTCATTTACGCCGTACTTTTTGTTTGCCATAGTAAAAACCTCCAATATAATATCTTTCTGTTTTGAAAATCATGTCTATTTTAAGGACTTCATAAGAAAAAGTTGGGACAATCATTGGGACAAGTAACCATCCCGGAGAGTGCCGAGATATTTTGTTCCAAATCTTGCGTTGAAGCCCGCAGGAATACTATGTGTATTTCAAGGGCTTCATAAGCAAAAGTTGGGGCAAAAGATCCGGCACTCCTATAATACTGTTTCTTGATAAAATGGTTAGAAAACCATTTTATCGCAGGATAAATATCCTGCACCGCCTTAGGCGGAAGAAACAGTATTACAGGTTATTTCTTGGTGGCAAGGCCGCCATGCCGCTTATTAGCGGCATAATAAAACGGTCAATCCGTTTTATTAGAAATAAGTATAAAACAAAAAATCCCACCCCTATCCACATAGGGGCGAGATCTACTCGCGGTACCACCCTAATTCGTCCCTGCAAAAGCAAGAACCTCTTTCCGATCTCTATCGTGGATCATCCGTCCCGCTCCTCACGGGCCGCTCGGAAGTGGCGGGCTTTGCTCCGAACCGCAGGGCTTCCACCGTCCCCTGCTCTCTAAAGGTCATCTGCATAGCTTGGCTTCGTCATCGCGTTATCTTATGGTCTGGATTATATTATCAAAATATTCCCCCTTTGTCAATCCCCAATTTTCGAAATAAGGTGTCTCATTTTTCAGGACCGCCCCTTGTCCTTCGGGCCCCGGTGTGATACAATACAGATGTCATTCACGGTACACGTTTTGCACGCCTAACCGTTGACAATTATACCATAGTACGCTATACTACATTTGTCAAGGATTCCGTCTTGATGAATCCGGCAACTGCAAAAAGAAAGGAAGTATTAAGATGATGAAGAAAACTGTCAAGTCCCTCCTTGCATTTACCCTCTGTTTCGTCATGCTTCTGTCCCTCCTGCCCCACCTTTCCATGGGCGCAAATGCAGCAGAGACTCAAGGCACCTGCGGCGAGAACCTTACCTGGAGCTTTGACCCAAATTCCGGCACCCTCACCATCTCCGGCACCGGCCCTATGACAAACTATGCGTTCTATTCTTCCCCCTGGCGTTCCTTCAACGACAAAATGAAAGCCATCGTTGTGGAAGAAGGCGTCACAACCATTGGCAGCAGCGCTTTCGGCAGCTCAAATGCAGCGGATATTAAACTGCCTTCCACCCTGGTTTCCATTGGCGGCCATGCCTTTGATTTGTGCTCCACTCTGACAGAAATCACCTTCCCTGACGGCTTAAAGGAAATTGGAGACTATGCCTTTAACTTCACGAAGCTCAGGGAAGTCGCCATTCCCGCCGGCTTGGAAAAGTTAGGCAGGGCTGCATTTTCCCTCGAAACCATGAAGAAATTCACGGTAGCCCAGGAGAACCAATTCTTCTCCGCCGACTCCAATGGGGTCCTGTATAACAAGGACCGGACTGTCCTGGTGCAATATCCCGCCTTGCTGAGCACTACCTACACAATGCCCAATTCCGTAAAGGAAATCGGAAGCTATGCCTTCCGCTACGCCGGTATTCCTGACATTGTTCTGTCAGATTCTCTGGAAGTCATTGGAGATTCGGGGTTTTATCTTACTACCGGAACCACCCTCCGTCTGCCCAAAACCCTCCGTTCTATCGGGGCAGATGCCCTTACATTTACCCACTTCAATGGGTTCATCGTCCACAGCCAAAATCCCCTGTTTTCCTCTGATGACGCAGGTGTCCTCTACAATAAGGATCAGACCACCTTGCTTCAATATCCCGCCCTCCGCGAGGGTGCCTATGATATTCCCCGGAGTGTAACAGAGATCAGCGCCTGGTCCTTTGCCACCGCCTACTCCCTGAGCGCCATTACCATTCCCCAAGGGCTCAAGGAGCTGAAGCAAGGCACCTTCTATGGCTGCAGCAAGCTGGCTGAGGTGAAGCTGCCCCAGAGTCTGGAAGTCATAAGAGACCAAGCCTTTAGCAACTGCACCAATCTTAAGAGCATTACCTTACCCGGGGGAATCACCGTACCCGGCAGCACTGTTTTCAACAACTGCACCAACCTGAAGCATGTTGTCTTTATGGGAACAGAAGACCAGTGGGAGAATTTGTATACCACCGGCATCACCCTTTCCAATCCTCTGGTACACTTTGAAGCCAAGGGCACCGAGGCCCACTGGGTTGACAACAGCAAGGGCAGCTACTTCTACTGCGACATCTGCAAGCAGGCTCTGATTGGTGAGGCAGACGTAGCCCCCGGTAACCCCTTCACCGACGTTTCTGCAGACCAATACTACTATGAGCCCGTTATGTGGGCCGTGGAGCAGGGCATTACCACCGGCACCTCTGAGACCACCTTCTCCCCGGATAAGGATTGCACCAGAGGTCAGATCGTCACCTTCCTGTGGCGTGCCTGCGGCTCTCCCGAACCCACCAATACCACCCACAGCTTCACAGACATCCAAGCAGGTGCTTACTACTACAAGGCTG
>JAZSAO010000411.1:0-3110 GCA_045601945.1 Faecousia sp.
CGCTTCGCACTCCTCCGGCGTTTCTTGCTGTTCCATCTCGATTTGCTCCACCCGTCCCAAAACAGGAGCAAGGAGTTCCAGCAGAGACAAGTTTACAGGGAAATCGCTTTCTTCAGTGGTGGTAGTTTCTTCTGTGGGTGAAACCGTTTCTTCTTTGCAAAGTTCCGCCTCATTTCTAACTGGAGTGATCTCCCGGGGTTCAATGGCAATTTCCTCTACTATAGGAAGCAGCTTTCCTGTCTCGGGTTCTGCCTCCGGTTCTGTCTCGGGTTCTGCCTCCGGTTCTGTCTCCGGTTCTGTCTCCGGTTCTGTCTCCGGTTCTATCTCGGGTTTTGTCATCGGTTCCGTCTCCGCTACCGCATCCTCCATCGGAGCATCCTCGGCTACAAACGGCTCAACTTCCACAGGGAAAAACAAGGGCTTTTCCTCTCCACCCATATGCTTACCGCAGAATACACAGCATTTGGATTCTGCAGGATTTTTCATACCACAGCTACAGGTTACCCACCCGGCTTCTTCTGCCGTCATCAAACGGTGACTGTTCTGTTTCCGCCAGATCATTCCGTCCGTAAAGAGAATGTCCTGCACCTGAATATCCAGTGCATGCACATCACCTTGCGGTAAAAACAGGGGCTGTTCCTCTCCGAAATCTTTATAGGCCTCTGCTTTACAATCTACAAGAGGAATATATTGAAGTTCATACAGAACATTTCCTGTAGAGTCCTTACCCACGATCCGAAGGAATACACTATGCACCTGCTTTTCTGTACGGTTTACCAGACGGATCTGCGCAAAGGCGGCCTCACCGCACTTCTGCTTTGCCAAACCGTAGCCATAAATAAGAACCGGACACTCCGGTTGGATCACCGTAGCCTTTTGCAACGGAGAATATACGAACTTTCTGTAGTCGGCCATAGTGGAACCTCCCTTCTAACCAATCTATTTCATCGTTCCTTATTTTACCATGTCAGATTGGTAAAATCAACTGCTTTCATAAAAATTTTTGATAATTTTCATGGGATTCACTCATACATGAATCAGGTGATCCCTCTTGGAGACCACCTGACTGTTTACAAAAATCTCAACTTCGGTCTGATGCGGACACAGTAAACGATCTCTAATCTTCCGATCACAATATCATACAGATAGAACGTTACGTTGGCAAGAACGAGCATGGCTCCCAAAACCCACTGTGTCATATCCCGAAATTCACTCTGTAATTCAGGCAGCGGAAAGACAAAGAGCATCACTCCGTAAGCCATTACCAAAACGATGTTGAAGTACAATTGCTTCCATAGTTTGCCTAAGGGAAGCCGTCCCAAAGGTTTCCGAATCATGGGATAGCACCCAAACGCAATAAACACAACAGCGCATTCCTTCATGGGAGCCAACAGCAGCCCTAAAATACCTACCGCTCCATACCACAAAAAACCCCATTTGGATCCGGACTCCATATACACAGGAATCAATACCATAGAAGCCAGTACCGGACAGGAAAGGGATGCTACCGGAATGGCACCTCCCAAAAACAAGCAGACCAAAGCCAAGGCAGCCAAGACACCGCAAAGTGCTACTGCAGAGGCTTTCGTTTTTTTCCTCATGGCAGGGTCCCTATCACTTGCTGTCGGATGCACCCTTTAGCAGACCGCACTTAATATCCCACAGCTTTTGGGACAGATCCACATAGTAGCTGTGGGGATTTTCAAAACGTTTTACCTCGTCCCACAGGGTGTCTACCTGTTCTATACAGTAGTTACGGATCTCCTCCAGTGTAGGCAGTTCGTATACCAGCTTGCCATTCAGGAATATGGGAACCTGCAGTTCCTTTGCAGTAAAGTCATAGACTTCCTTCTGTTTCCATGTTGCATCGGGATCAAAAATTAACAGCGTATCGCTATCGTCAACAGTTTCATCGTAAACCGTCAGATAGTCTGCGATTGCCTTTCCCGTATCATTGCCGTAAAAACGCCACAGCTTCTTATAGTGGGGAGTGGTGATCTTTCCTACATTCTCGGAAACCTTGATCTTGGGCTTAACGGTACCATCATCCTCTTCTACAGCCACTAACTTATACACACCACCAAAGACCGGCTCACTGCGAGCAGTGATCAATCTCTCACCTACACCGAACAGATCGATCTGTGCTCCCTGTCGGAGAAGTTCTTGGATCAGGTACTCGTCCAAAGAGTTGGATACCGAGATCTTGCATTCTGTCCAGCCTGCATCATCCAGCATCTTTCTCGCCTTTTGTGACAAATAAGTCATATCACCGGAGTCTAAACGGATCCCGCATTTGGTAATGCCCAGAGGCTTTAAAACCTCATTAAAGGCACGTATGGCATTGGGTACACCGCTCTTGAGGGTATTGTAAGTATCTACCAGCAGGGTCGCATTGTTGGGATACTGCTCACAGTAGGTTCTGAATGCATCGTACTCTGTGTCGAACATCTGCACCCAGGAATGTGCCATAGTTCCCGCTGCAGGAACGCCGAAGAGTTGATCGGAAACGGTGCAAGCCGTGCCATGACAGCCACCGATGTAAGCCGCACGGGCACCCAGTACAGCGCCCTGTTCTCCCTGCGCACGGCGAGAACCGAATTCCAACACGGTTCTGCCTTGAGCGGCACGGACAACACGGTTGGCCTTTGTTGCGATCAAACTCTGATGGTTAATGGCAAGGAGCAAATAGGTCTCCATAAGCTGCGCCTCAATTGCAGGTGCGCGAACCGTCAGGATCGGCTCCTTTGGGAACACGGGAGTTCCCTCCGGTACGGCATAAATATCTCCCGTAAAGCGGAAGGCTTTGAGGTATTCCAAAAATTCTTCGCTAAACAATTTTCTCCCACGGAGATAAGCAATATCATCCTCCGTAAAACGGAGATCCTGAATGTACTTCACCACCTGTTCCAACCCTGCGGCAATGGCAAAACCGCCCCCATCGGGAACTCTGCGGTAAAACAGATCAAAGTAACAGATTTTGTCCTTCATACCGGTATTAAAATAACCGTTGCTCATGGTCAGCTCGTAGAAGTCACAGAGCATGGCAAGATTCAGCTTGGGTTCCTTGTTCATAGAACACACCTCTTTTAGTATTTATAGCTACATTATAT
>JAZSAO010000412.1:0-8605 GCA_045601945.1 Faecousia sp.
TTGTCGGTTCATACTCTCCGTTCTTCAGAGACTGGATGTGACCGATGTTCGTCTGCACCTGGATGAGTTTCTCTTCCATCAGCACTTGTGGGATCTCGATAACGGCTATCCTCGGATGGTCTTCCTTTGAGACGGCTGCTATGTAGCACGGCAGCGTCTTTCCTGTGTTCTGACGGACGATTTCCTGGTAGATAGCCAGTTGAAGGTCATATCCCCAGTATTCGACAAAGTTCATCCGCTGGTCGAGGTCTTTGGCGTAGAAGGTCTTCGACAGCCTCTCGACAGTCTTCAAGTCGGTGATGCGTCTTCCATCGTAAGAATCCATCTTGATCTTGACTGGAACTCCGCTTATCTCGCCGACCATGATGGTCTGCTTATCGCCAGCCATGTACTTCATGAATAGTTCGTCAGATTCCGCTCTCGCAATCATTCGAAGGGCGTTCTTGTAAGGAGCCTTCAGTTCCCCTTTGCTTGCCCCTCTTGAGGAGAAGCAGTCGGGATGCTCTTCGATGAACTTGTCCGTCTCGCCGGAGAAGTAGGCATCCACGAAGGAACCGACCAGTAATGCGACAGTCTCTTCCTGCTCCACCTCTCCACGGAGCCTTGCCATTGCGGCAGCTTCACAGGCCGTCCTGCCCAAAGATCCGATGAATTCCTTGTACTGGGAAGCAGAAACATAGTCCCAGTTGGACTGGCTTGTGTAGTAGTTGTCAGCCGTCAACTTCAGCAGTTTCTTCTGCGGCATCTTCCACCTCCTCAAACTCCGCATCTTCCGCTTCTGCGTAGATGTCGTGCGCTTCGTACTTGGGCCTCTCTTTCTCCCGGAAGTCAGCGTCTTCTCCGTTCTGAAAGGACTCCTCCATCGCTCCATTAGGAAATGTCAGTTCAATCTGCTTGCAAAGTCTACGCAATACAGTCTTCTTGCACATCTCGCCATAAAACGATTGCCACGGCATACTATTCTTTGCTTTTGATGTCTTCTGCCTGGTGTTTTCGATTTCAGCAACACTCATTCTCTCCACAAGGATCTGCCCATTGTCAAAACAAGCAACCGCAAAAGCACCGACTATGCGACCATCATTAAACGGAAGCGGTTTGAAGTTGAATGACTGCTTGCCGTCAATGATCTCCATGCCAAACTCATCGCCTTCCCTTACAACATCCGCAAAAATGGATTCAACTCCTTTTCCGAATGTGACCGCCAGTTTCCGTAATCCCTTATAGGAAATCTGGAAGTTCAACTGGTCTCCGTAAGGAATCAGCCAGCACTCCGTCTGCGTGAACGAAAGCCCAAGGTATGCGGCATTCAGAAGACCCATGCAAAGCTTGTCTTTTGAATACTTCTGAAGTTGTGGCGTGTTGTTCAGCAATGTGACCGCATTCTGCACAAACAGTGCCTTGTTAAAGTCTCTCGGCAGCGCATCGCTTACGCTTATATCGTCAAGTCGTCCCCTTAATATTTCAGAGAACTTCGGCTTTGTAGTCGTTATTTCGTTTCCCATATATTCTTTCCCCTTCATGTTGTTTTGCAGCGGCAACTCTTGTGGTGTTTTCCATTTGCACTAACTGCGCGAGAGTGACAATATTTCCATCAATACGATAAAGAATATTGTTGGATCTATTGTTTTCCTGTGTCTTGTAAGTTGCCCATCGGCAGTTAGCTGGAGAATATCCTTGATTGTTATCAATGCGGTCCAGGGTGAGGGAATCCTCATATCCATTACTCAATGCCCAGTCTCTAAAAGCAGTAAAGTTGTCTTTCCATTCATTGCAAACCGAAATGCCTCTCTCTCCGTATCGTTTCCAATATTTGCCGGAAGGATTCAGACATCTATCTTTCATTCCATTCCATATTCTGTAGAGTCGATTGTTCTTTGACATTCCGTGTGTCTTATGCGTTACAGAGGAATAGTCTCTTCTGAAGCACCCACAGCTTTTAGTATTGCCTCTTGTTAGATAGCTTCCAGGAACGCAAGTGATATTTCCGCAGTCGCACTTGCAAACCCATACTGGCTTTCCCCTTTTGTTTTCCGTATGGCGATTGAGAACAATCAATCTGCCAAACCGTCTACCAGTAAGATCGGTCAATCTATAGGGCATTTTACAATCACCTTCCCTCCGGCAATGCCTCTGCCTGTCTCTCAAGGCTGGTAGTCAAGTTTTCATGGATCGCTATCAGATTGTCTTTTACTGCCATCACTTGCTCTCCTTTCCGAATTCGTTCAGTCTTGCGATTGCGTTCTCGATTTCGACAGCATCAACCCAATGGTCGAGATACATATCCAAAATCGTTTCCGGGCATTCCTCCGGGAACCACCCGGCAGGACTGATATTGATTTCGACCTCATTCGTGTGTCCGAAGTACCGCAGAAAAACAGTCGGCTTGTTCCCTGTCTTTTCTTGTTTCCGTGACTCAAATCCGTTGCATTCAAGAACCGCATCAAGCAGTTCATGCATCGCCTCACGGATTTCCTCGTTCTTACTCATGTTTCATACCCCCTTGTGTTTCTTTGCTTTAGGTGGTATGCTCTATTTGCCAATAGACATTTCCACCCCGATTGAGTCAGCATTACCTTGCTGGCTCTTTCCCTTTTGCGGCCATCTTCTGATAAGCCTTCAGTCCGGCTTCCAACTCCTCGGTCATCCCCCACTTCATGATGACATCGCTTGCGATCCGCTCCGCACATTCCTTGCAGTACCAGTACTCCCCGGAGAGAATCATGTCATAGTCCTTTGCGAAATGACCATTGCACTCACAGCACTCTTCTGCTTCCAAAAAATCATCAGATCCGCAGTTGGGGCAGACCATGAAAGTAAGTGTCGCTCCAGTCAGCCAGTCCCGATAATCTACTTCGTGTCCTGCTTCACTCTTATCAAAGACTGTGCCGCAATCAAAACATATGTAATCCTGGCTCATTCCTTCTTCCTCTTTAGTCTCAAATTTTTGAGAAGCACTTCCAACTCGGTTCCTGTCAGAACCTTGGATTCGTTCACTTTCATACGTTCCATGTCCACAGGAATGCACCTCCGAGGATCGCAACGATGCCGCACTCAATGGATCGCACCATCTCGTTGAAGTCTCCGTCCAAGTCGGCGAGACCAGCTGCCTTGACCGCCATCACGAACCCGAAAACGAGCATTGCGAATGCGATTGCGTGAAGCACCATATTCATATTTCGTCTTGCGTGTTTCATCGCTTCCTCCAGTTACTCATCGCCGACAAGTTGTTCCATAGGAACGCCGAGAATTTCAGAAATCTTCTTCAGCGTGTTTGCTCTTGGCTGTCCTTTTCCTCTCCATCTGGAGATGGTCCCGTTGCTGATGCCCACCATCTGCTCCAACTTGTGAATCGACAGTTTCTTCTTGACAGCCTCACTCTTAACCAAGTCATAAGTACTCAATTTTTCACCTCCTTTTTTATGAAGTCCGTGTGTAGGCATTCGGTTAAGAAGTACACCTAAAAACATTGACTTTTTATAGAGAGTTTTCTAAAATTAAGTTGCCGACAAACTTTAGAAACCTCTATTTTCGTGCCACCGATTTAGGCGAAACCCTAAATCTATGGTCATTATATAGAGCATTCTATAAGTTGTCAATAGATATTTTTAGGATTTCACCTAAAAATTAGAGGGAGGCTCTAAATGACTACAGTAGAACGAATTTTAGAGATTTGTCATGATAGAAGAATCCCAATCAGCAAGCTTGAACGTGACTGCGGATTCGCAAACGGATATGTAAAACAATTAAAGAAGGGAACTATGCCAAACGACAGACTGGCAAGGGTAGCGGAGTATTTGGGCGTGACCGTGGAGTACCTTACTACCGGGGATAATCAAGGCTACTACTACGACCCGGAGACGGCAAGGATTGCACAAGAGATATATCAGAACCCGGAACTCCATATGCTTTTTGATGCGACCAGGGATGCGAAGCCGGAAGACCTAAAGACTTTCTACGAAATGGTACTTATGCTCAAGCGAAAGGAAAGATACGAAGACTGATGTTCATAGAATACGAAGGATACATCATCAATATAGTTTATCTCAACCTCCCGTCTGGGTCACACGGCAATTCCGTTCCGAATGAGGACGGCAGCTTTACGATGTTTTTAGACCCACGGGACACGTTAGAGATGCAGGAATATGGTTTTCAACATGAATTTGAAGATCATATCAAATCGAAACACTTTGACAACATAGAAGACAAAAATGCTGATAAGCTGGAAGCAGAGGCACACCACATCACAGAAACAAAGCCGGAATCTGTTGAAACGCCAATGCCGGAATGGGCAATGAAATACCTTGAGAAATACAGAAGGCTTCATAAAAAGGAAATGCGGAGCCTGAAACGCCGACAAAAACGGCAGGAAAAGTACGACCACTATCTTGAAATGTTTGGCTGTGATATTGACGAGGTGCGAGAAATCAGACTGGAGAACCAACGACTCGGTTTGTATGATCTTTGATGAATTCCTCTAATAATCAAGGAGGATTGAGATGAAGCAGTATTTAATGTATTTGCGGAAGTCCCGTGCGGACCGGGATTTCTCTGATGAACCTGTTTTGCAGACGCTAATGCGCCACAAGAAACGCCTGGATGAATTCTGCCTTTCGCATGACATCATCGTCCCGGAAGGCAATGTCTTGTATGAGGTCGCTGGAGCGGATTCCATCGCTTCAAGACCGAAGATGATGGAACTATTGAGCATGGTTGAGTCCGGCGATTATGAAGCTGTTTTGTGCATCGACATGGACAGATTGAGCAGAGGCTCCGGGGCAGACCAAGCCCTTGTCATAAATACGTTCAAGTATTCTCGCACCAAGATCATCACCCCATCAAAATCATATGATTTCAATAACGAGACCGATGAGCAATTCGCTGAACTCGGTCTTTTTATAGGACGAAACGAGTACCGCATGATTAAAAAAAGGCTGCGTCAGGGGAAGATAGATGCCGTTAAGGAAGGAAAATATCCGGCTGGCGTACCACCTTACGGATACAAAACATATAAATTAAAAGGGCAAAAAGGATTTTCGCTTGAAGTCGTACCAGAAGAAGCAGAAATCGTCCGTCTCATCTTCCGTCTTTACACAGAAGAAAACATGGGTGGACACAAAATCGCTTCCTGGCTTAATCAACACGGCTACAGAGCAAGGCAAGGCAAGGAATGGCTTGCTGCCCATGTGAATGTCATTGTCTCCAATCCAACATATATCGGCAAGGTCCGCTACGGACACAGGACAACCATCAACGAGATCCGAAACGGGGAGATAGTACAGGTCGAAAGAAACAATGATGAGAACCAACTGATTTGCGAAGGCATCCATGAGCCTATTATCACGGAAGAGGTTTTCAAAATTGCAGAACAGATAAGGAAAAATCACTTTAAACCTCATACACGAATTGCCTATGAGACGCAGAATTCCCTTTGCGGACTGGTCAAATGTTCCCGGTGCGGAAGGACGCTCATACTACGGTCACATGATGGAATTGGCAGGGCGCTGTACTGCCCCACTCCAGGATGCGGTACAAAATCATCTTACCTTGATGCTGTCGAAGAAAGGCTGCTTGAGTTCCTACGGGATTGGTTGTCTGGATATGAACACTACGAGGACGAAAAGGAAAAGACGGCAGACATCACAAAGCAGTTGGAGAAATCCGTGAAGAAGGTCCAACAGTCTTTAGAAACTGAAAAGAAAAAGCAGAAACGCATTTATGACCTTATGGAGGACAATGTTTATACCGTTGAAGAATACAAGGTCCGCATGGTTGAAAGCAAGAAACGTATAGGAGTACTTGAAGCGTCCCTGTCAGCAGAGACCGCAAAACTCGACATGGCCAAAGCTGCGGAAGCGCAAAAAGCGTCCATTGCCCCCATCGTCAAAGATGCGGTCGATGTCTATAAGGCACTCCCAAACGCAACGGAAAAGAATAAATGGATGAAGATGGTCTTTGCGGAAATCATATACACTAAAACAGTAGGCGGCAAGGGTCACAGGAACGATTTTGACCTGGAAGTCTTCCCACGCATTCCTAAAGCTTAATTACCGCAATGATATAGTCATCTATTCATAGCCACATATATCATTGTGGTAAAAAAAAAGAAAAGGCTGTCGTTATATAAAGCGACAGCCTCCCCTTTTACATGGTTTCCATCTTGGAAATCATTCTCTGGAATTCGGCCCTTGTCCGCTCATCTGGAGCGTCATTCATAAGGTCACGAAGACTCTCGATCATTCCGTCATCGCCAGAATATCTCCGAGAATATCTCCCCATAGAATCACGCCTCCTTGCGTTGCTATAGCGGTAGGAATTGTTGTTTCGGTTTGATCTGTTGGAAGAATTGCGGTCATATCCTTCATAGCTATAATCGTCTTCCATCATCGCCTCTCCCTTCAGCAAGTTTTTCTTCGCATGGGCAAGGGTATCCATGTACTGTACTTCTGCCGGAGAAAGTTTATGTTCTTTGGCAACTTTTTCTTCAAGGTCTTCCAGTTCATCGCAGACATATTCAATCAGTTTGTGCATCGTATCTCTCCTTTTCTTACGCTATTCTTGCCACGGTAAGGTTGGCGTTCTGCACAGTAATCAAGGGGGCGGGAGTCGCTGTAGGATCGCTCTCGGCAGTCACATATTCAACAGACAGGGAGAAGCAACATCCTCTCGGAACCTTGATGATTGCAGTGCTTGTCACGTTTCCATAGTCTTCAGCCGCCGCAGGGGTGAATATCGCTCTGCTTGTGGGTCTTGGTTCGCCGTTAACAGTGATTGCAACGGCGATGGGGCCAGCGGTTCCTCCAGTAGGAATGGCGATATTTCCGTTAAACGTGACTTGATAAGTGGCATAGCAAGCGCACTGATTCGGAACGATACCCCGGAGAATAAAAATCCCTGTCTCATCCTCATGATATACATATCCTTTGGTGCAAGGGATAGAAGCGGAAAAGATGATAGGAGCATTGAGGGCAACGCTCTGCTCTGCATTTGCTAAATATTCACACGCCATATCGCACCTCACTTAAGCGCCGCAGCCGCAACCAAAAGTCTGATTGCAACAGGCCGGGTTCTGAACCACATACGCAGGTCTCGGAATCGGAGCAAGATACTGCTCAAGTGCGCTCGTCTGCGCCTCGTTGTTAGCAAGGATAGCCGCAGTCTGTGCGTTCTGCGATGCTGCCAGGTTCGCCATCGTAAGCTGGTTCTGAAGTTCTGCAATCTTCTCGTTTTTGGCATCAATCTTGTCCTGGCAAAGCTGGTCAAGGATTCTCTGCGTGGATGCGGTATTCGCCGCAAGAACATCACGAAGGGCATCATTGACCGCCGCACGATCTGCACACGCTTCTGTTGCTACGGTATAACGAAGGTCGGCAATACCAGCCCTGTTATCACAGCAGCACTGTGCGAGTTGAGAACCAAGGGTATTGAAGCCCTGTGCCATTGCAGTCTGTGCGGCAAACGCCTGATTCATGTCTGCCATCTGCCGTGCGTTCGCAGAAATCTCTGCCTGTGAGAACCCGGAGCAAAGAGCATTCTGAACATCTCCAAAGCCGGAAGTGATGCTGTTCTGAATTCCGCTGATGGAAGTATTCAGCATCTGATCTCTGAAACCGCCACTGATCTGATTGGACTGATTCATCCACGGATACATATCTGCCACGGCATTGCCGCCGAAACCGCCGCCAAATCCGTTGCCCCATCCATTGCCGCCAAGCAGGATGAAGAGCAGCAAGATCCACCAGCCGTCACCGCCAAAACCGAAACCATTGTTCCCGGAACCGCCATACATCGGTGCTACAGGCATAATCATGTTATTGCCCATTTCCTCTGAATAAGCCATGTTCATTTTCCTTTCACTTAACTGTTTGTGATTAGCGACTGCCACCTATTTGACAGCCGATTTATATACAAGTCGTGCGCACTTGACTTTGTATCATGGTCATCATTTTATGAATTGACGAAATTGATTCGCCATTTTGACTGCATTGTCGTACTGTTGCTGTGTAATTCTGCCGGAGTTCAGCATCTGCTGAATGATCTGCTGCGGATCTCCTCGAAAAGAGTTTTTAAAGGATTGAAACTGCTGAAAGAAATTATTTTTTCCGTTTTGCCCATTCATTTGCTGAAAAATAGGATTCATTATTTCCCCCCTTCCAGTTCGTCATAGAGGTGATCTATCCTCTTTTTCAATTCATCAAGGTCTGCCTTCATAGCGTACTCTCCAGGCGGATCTGTTTTTACGACCGGGGAATTCTGTCCTACTATCGTGTATTCAAGTATTTTCATGCTTGGCATCCCGCTTGCGTCAGTAGACTTGAGATAAATCCTTTGCGTCTCGCTGTCCCAAAGCGCCACCGTGGTATTCGGTGCGGTAAGGTAGGATTTCGCCGCAGCTTCACCTTGTATCCAGATGATACTGTTCGTCTGATTATTCTGCGGAGATGGCTGGACATACTGCGGAGCGTACATCTGTGGGTAGGTCATTGGAAATCCATTGTTATAGGCCATCGTCACACCTTCTTCCATACATATGCTGGAATCTCTTTAAGAGAGTTCCACGAATCATAGTTATTGCCGTCTATCGCAGTCACGACATGAGCATCAGTAA
>JAZSAO010000413.1:0-3948 GCA_045601945.1 Faecousia sp.
AGGAACTGGAAGAAAACCCCCGTGCACGGAGCGCAAAACTCCGCGTGTGCGAAAAACTGTAACAGAAAGGAAGTGACTCGGCATGAAGGAATTTTATACTCACGGCTCCGAAGCCTATGCACCCATTCCCGTAGACGTGCCGAGCCATCTGCCGGAAGACCCCCGGAAGGAACGCACACCGATCCCTGTAGAGGAGAAAAAGAGCGTTTCTCTGATTGCTGTTATAGGGGCCGCGGTGATCCTTATTTTGTTTGTGGGATTGCTGGTCAGTATGGCACAGCTTTTTGAAGCCCAAAGCGAACGGGCGGAATTAAAGCGCCAAAAGCAACAACTGCAAACCCAACAGGATCGTCTGATCACCCAATTCGAAAGCGAGATCGACATGGATGCTGTGGCACGACGAGCAGAGGCAATGGGGATGCACATTCCTTGGGCAGAGCAGATCCGATATGTACATGTGGAATTGCCCCAACCTGCGCTGGAAACGACAGAAGCGATAGAGAAGGCTTTGACGGAGGATTTTCGTGCTATGACAAAGGATATGGAGGCATATTTCCCCGGCTCCTGATATATACATAAAACAGAACATGGGCGGTTCGATTGCCGCCCATGTTTTTGTACCGAAGGATTGATCGGTACAGCAAAGCAATCATTTCTTTAAAAGTTAGATAGACAGATTCACCGGGAGGCGAATGTGTGAAACTTCAGGATGTTCCGAAGCCGAAGACCAAACCATTCCGTAAAGCGGTTCAGGTTTCAGACACCTATATTCGAAAAGGGATCCTATGGCTTATGGCGTCGCTGGGCGTCTTGTCCTTTCTGATCGTGGGGGGAAGATTGGTGAAGGTCATGCTTGTGGATCACCGATACTATGAGCAAAAGGCGATTTCCAACCAAACCCGCTCTACCTCCGTAACGGCAAAACGGGGGAATATTTATGATCGGAACATGGATTCTCTTGCCGGATCCCTCAGTGTGGAAAATATTTTTTTGGATCCCTTGGAACTGAAACAGAATCACGTGGATCTGCAATTCTTATCACGGGAATTGGGATTGCTCTTGGATCTGGATGCCGAAGAGATCTTGAAAAAAGCACAGGATATATCCATGAGATATAAGATCCTGAAACGGAAACAGACGCCTGCAGTCTGTGATGCAGTGCGGGATTTCTTATCTAAAAATGATATAAAAGGCGTTCATTTAGAACCGGAGTCCCTTAGACATTATCCCTACGGGGCCACAGCTTCCCAGCTGTTAGGCTTTGTCAATACGGAAAATGTGGGGACAGAGGGCATAGAAGCCTATTACAATCAAAAATTGCAGGGCGTAGCCGGAGCAGTGATCACCACCAAGGGGAACAACGAAACGGAAATGCTCTATTCTTATGAAACCTATTTTGAAGCAAAAAGCGGTGAAAACCTGATATTAACGCTGGATCTGACAGTGCAGCGGGCATTGGAAAAGCAAATGCAGGATGCCATTGACCGTTATGATGTTCTCAATGGTGCCTTTGGTATGGTGATGGATGCAGATACGGGAGAGATCCTTGCCATGGCGACCTTAGGCGGTTATGATCCTAACAAATATCTGGAAATTTATGATACCAAGACCAATGATGCTCTGGAAAAGCTGTACGAAAGGGCTATGACGTACCCTAAGGAGAGCGATGACAGAGCCGCTCTGTTGGAGGAATATAACAGCTCTATGGCGGCCGCAAGACTGAAACAGTGGAGAAATCGTTGTGTCTGTGACGGCTATGAGCCGGGATCTACTTTTAAAGCCCTGACTTTGGCGGCGGCTCTGGATTCCGGAGCGGTCACCTTGCAAGATCACTTTTCCTGTGGCGGTTCGGAAAAATTCGAAGGTCGTTCTCAGATCTTAAATTGCTGGAAAAGTGCGGGTCACGGTGGACAGACTACAGCCCAAGCGTTGCAGAATTCTTGCAATCTTGCCTTTGCCCATATCGGTCTGCGAACAGGAGGGGAGACCCTCTATGACTACTATAAGGCATTTGGTCTTATGGAGACTACGGGCTTGGATCTGCCGGGAGAGGCAAGGGGGATCTTCCACTCCAAGGAACACTTGGCAGACAATAAGACCCATGGAACCAGCTACTTGATCTCAACGTCTTTTGGGCAGACGGTAAAACCTACGCCTATTCAAATGGTTCGTGCCATAGCCGCAGTGGTAAACGGTGGCTATGTGTTGAAGCCCTATATAGTGTCTCGTATTATGGATGAGGAAGGAAATACCATAGAAAGTAACGAGAGAACGGTTCTGCGGCAGGTTATTTCGGAGCAGACATCTCAAACCATGTGTCAGCTTCTGGAGTCCGTGGTTTCGGAAGGGACGGCAAAGAATGCCAATGTGACGGGTTACCGTATCGGAGGCAAGACCGGCACTTCGGAAAAGACGGATCAGAGAAATGAAGACGGGCAGATGACGAAAGACAAGATCGTGTCCTTTGTAGGCATTGCCCCTATGGAAGATCCTCGTTATGTGGTTCTGATTGCCTTAGATACGCCCAATCCGGCTACGGGACAATATATTTCCGGCGGTGTTATGGCGGCGCCTACGGTGGGAGCCGTGCTGGAAGACATTCTTCCCTACCTTGGGGTAGGGGCAGATTATACCAAGGATGAGCTTTATCGTGTGAATATTTCCATGCCCGATGTAGAAGGTCTCAGTGCATATGCCGCCCGGGAAAAACTGAAAGAGACCAATCTAAACTGTCGGATCATCGGGAACGGTGATAAGGTAGTGAGTCAGATCCCAGCAAAGGGGAAGCCGATCCCTTGTTATTCCACGGTTTTGCTATATACAGATCATACGATGTCAGAAGAACAGGTAGGGGTACCGAACCTCTTTGGTCTGACGGCAGAGGAATGTACTCGCAAACTGAATGACTTGGGTCTGTATTTACAGGCCAAAGGAACGGATTCCACAGCATGGCACGTCCTTGCTGCAAACCAAAGTATTGCCCCCGGTACCATGGTAGATCGGGGAACGACGATTACAGTTACATTTACAGATACCAATGATATGGACTAAAGAAGTCCTATGGAGAACGGATATGAAGATAAAAGAACTTTTTAACGGAATTGAAATTTTAGAAAGCAACATTCCCGAGGGAATGGAAGTGTCCGGGGTAAGATATTCTTCCCGTCAGGTGCAACCGGGGGAGATGTTCGTTGCCATCGTAGGATACGAGACAGACGGACATAAGTATATCCCTGATGCTGTTTCCCGTGGTGCGGCATTGATCCTGTGCGAAAAAGAGATGCCGGAGGGAACCCCTTGGATCCGTGTAGCCAATACCCGTAAGGCTCTGGCACAGTTGGGATCCAACTGGTATGGACACCCGGCGGAATCTATGAAAATGATCGGTGTCACCGGCACCAACGGTAAGACCTCTGTAACCTATTTGCTCAAGTCCATGCTGGAACAGCAGGGGGCAAAGGTAGGTCTGATCGGCACCATCTGCAATCTCATCGGGGAGGAAGAACTTCCTACAGAACGCACCACTCCGGAAAGCTTTGAACTGCAGGGCATTCTTGCCCAAATGCGCGACAAGGGCTGTACCCATGTGGTCATGGAGGTTTCTTCTCACGCCCTGTATTTAGATCGTACGGCAACGATCCCCTTTACAGTGGGTGCCTTTACCAACTTAACGGAAGACCATCTGGATTTCCATAAGACCATGGAAAACTATCGGAAGGCAAAGTCGCTCTTGTTCTCCCAATGCGAGTATGGAGTTTTCAATCTGGCAGATCCCGCTACGCCCAAGATGATCGAAGAAGCCAAGTGCACCTGCTGTACCTTTGGAGACGGTGGAGATCTTTGGGCAGAGAATGTAAAGCTGGAATCCGACCATGTGGAAATGACTGTCCGTGAAAAGGATCTCAGCGGTCAATTGCGGATCGGGATTCCCGGCCGGTTCACAGTCAG
>JAZSAO010000414.1:0-4254 GCA_045601945.1 Faecousia sp.
CTGGGGTTTGAGACCCCGATTACAGTATCGGGCAAACTCCGTCCCTCCTTCTGCCCCCAAAATGCGGAAGCACCGAGGTACATTGTAGAACTGTCGGATCAGTTCGATAATCAGCAGCACGATCTTACGGAAGGCACGATAGCTTCCCTTGTTGGCATCTCTGGAGAGTTTGCTTCCTGCTTCCTGCAGGGCCGCAATGGCAGAGGCGGCAGTGACACCGCTGGTGGTTCCGCCTACGGAAATATCCCGATTGCCTGTGGTTTCCTTCAGTTCTTCGATCTTATTGTTCAGAATGTGAACATAGATGGACGGGAGACTGTTCCCCTGTACCGGCAGAATGCTGTCCTTTCCCAACTGACCGTCTACATGGATCAGAGGCCGAGTCAGATCCAAATATTCTTCCTCATTTACAGAGCCGTCGGAACGGATGAAGTGTCGGGGGGTCGCGTTTGCCAGCAGGTTCTTCATAATCGCCTGATTACAGCGATCAATGTACTCCTGTGAGGACTTGGCCACGTCAATAAAGCCGAAACCGCAGGGACTCCCCTTCACACGGAAGAGAGGGTCGAACACAAAGGGATATTGGCCGTGATCGTACCAGCCATGTTCTGCATAGGCTTCTTCATTTTCCGAGGCAAACAGGATCTCTTCTCCCACGAATTTGCAGTAATGCAGTCGGCCTGCCTTACGGTAGTACCAATCCACCACCGCCAGCAGATCATTGGTGTCTACAGTGTCATCATAAATATACTTGGAAACATCTGCACCGGATCCGCTGACCTTTTCACTGATTTGGGGATAGCTTTGCAAGAGAGACTCCTTATCCTGCAATTCCACATGGAATACATTGCGGCTGTCCTGAATGTGGGAGATCCCCGGTTGCCAGAACAGGTTAATGGGATCCACCCGTCGCACACTCACGTCTCCCAAGCCGCCCATTAACTGGGGATCCCAGAATACCCCGTAAATTGCGGTTCCGCTTCTAAGTTTATCATCCCACCCTTCGGAATACACTTGCTCAAACTCTGCCTGCTCCAAGAGTACGGGAATGATCTGAGATAAGAGGGCGGCTTCCCTGTGATCTTCCTCCTCTCTGGGCAGAAGTACCGGCTGTGGATAGTTGTCCATGGCATCGGCGTGCTTATTGCAGATGCAGTTAAAGAGCCATGCACTGACCGGTTCCACCTGTTCTCCCCCTGCGCCACGCAGATAATCCCAGTGGCGCAGTTTGTACCATTGTTCGTTGGCAATGAGACGGCCCTCTAAATGGGCCTTCCCTGCCCGATACTGCCGCAAGGTTGCAACAGCCTTTCGTATGCTTTGTTTGTCTACCAATGACCTTACCTCCAATTCTGTCGTTCTATGATTCTATGCTCCTCACCCTCTCCAAAATCTCCATTTTGGGTACGGGGCTGCCTTTCCCAAGATCGGGGATATCCAAGAACAATTCCGTAGGACTTTGGGGTCTGGTTGAGACGGTTGCCCTTCTGGGGCCAATGGGACGGGACATGAGGAAATAACGGGCTTCGTCTGCAACATGGTCTTCCCCCGTGGTGTCCAGATCCTCGGGAATTTGCTCATCATACTGTAACAGGGGCAGGGTACGGATGAATGCCTTGCAATGACTGAACACATACATCAGAGGGATCCCTTCTTCGTCAAACTGCATTCTGTAATGCAGCTGCATCCAACCGGGGATCCGTTTATTGTCTCCTCGACTGAAATATACCTGATACTTGGCAGCCACATCCGCAATACTTTCCCCCGTTTCACCGTCCCAGATCGCAGGATCCGCCACCCCTGTGATGTGCTTCCCCATTAAGAACGGATGCTCCTGTTCCAATCTGTGGATCTCTGCAAACACCTTCTGAGGAGGCCAACGCACCCCTTCATTGGGGGTTCCCGTACAGCCGTAGAGTTCTAAGATCCGATAGCAAGTCCCATCCCCTGCCACCGCCCACCAGCCACAGGAAAAGGGTCTGTGATATCCCCAGTCAAAGCTGCGGTAGATCCTCCAGTTGGGATCAATGGGAAAAGGATCGATGACGTGGCTCCATCGGCGATCGGCATAATGCTCCGGACGGTTGGCAAATTCTTCAAAGAACTGCCCCTCGAATACATTCCAATCCCCTTCCAGCCAAGCCTTCCGCAGTTTCGGTGGCAAGCTTTCCAGCTGTTTTACATACTCCGGCTGTTGCCTGAGCAGCGCCTGATTGTCCGTCACCTTAGATTGGATGAAGGTATAATCCTTCGGGTCCTCCCCTGCCTCGTAGATCCGATCTACAAAGATCCGCTTAATGTATTGATGCCCCTGCCCACCGGGGTTGCAGGTGTAGTAGATCCGTTTCGGAAAATCGTTCACACCACGGAGGCAGGCCACAATGGTTTTCATCTGATATTCGGAAAACTGTGTCGCCTCGTCAATGAAAATCACGTCATATTCCACACCCTGCAATCGGTCCAAATCTCCGTCACGGGCGCAGTATGTAAAGCTGATGGTAGATCCGTTCCGAAAGGTCAGGGCCTTCTGCCGATCGTTATAAACCCCGATCCCATTAAGTTCCCTCCGGAGAATGAGAATGTGATTGTTCATAAGTTCCGGATAGGAACGTCTGAGGATCAGGATCCGGATCCCTTTGTACCGCAGAGCCAATAAAATGGCCTTGGTGCGTACTGCCCAAGATTTTCCGCCCCCTCTGGCACCTCCAAAGGCAATATGCTTCCCCTTCGCCCGGAGGAATTCCCTTTGTTTCGGCTGTGGTGGGGGTAACTTCAGTTCTCTCATAGGCCCTCCTTACTCACTGCAGGATTCTGCATCCAAAGCAAAGGTCACCGTTAAACTGCTGCTGTCCTTTTCCGGATCCTCATTTACTTCTTTTTCCAGCTTGGCGATTTTCGCCTCCTGTTCTCTCAGATCCGTAGGGTCCCGTAACATCTGCACATCGCGGATATCCTTCAGTGCCGCCGCCAAAAGCTTAATGCCGTTCCGATCCACAGGAGCCTTGACCTTTGTCAAGGTCTCCCGTTCCACAAGGATCTCTCTTGTGGCCTTATCCGTTCTCTGGGGATGGTCATAGATCAGTTCTTTCTCCTTCCGCACCTCCCGTAGCACCTGTACGTTCAGTTCATCAATGGCTTGGGAAATACGGGTGAGGAGCTTGTCTGACACAGTTTCCATACGTGCCAGCTTTTTGCTGTGTGCCATTCGTGACAGTTCCGCAGTTGTGGCTGCAGGAATACTTTGGCAGATGGATTTGTTCTGTGATGTAGCAGAGATTTTCTGCAACAGTGCCATTCTCTGTCCCGTCCAATCCTCCCTTGCCGCCCGCATACCAAGGGCGCTTCTGTTCACTCCGTAGCGACTTGCCAGTTCCCGTTGGGTCCCTCTGCCTTCCACATAGTCTTTTTTGATCCGATCCCAATCAACCATAGATATCCTCCTCGTATTTTGCAAACAACAGCTTTCCCAAGGGGCAGTTGGTGTAATTCATGGAGCAACAAAATTCCTCCTTGTGTGCCTGCAGAAAGCGTTCCCTTGTAAACTTCTGCTCCGAAAAGCTGTGTTCGACAATGCCTTCACATACAACGGTTTTTTCCCGTTCAAACTGATAAAAGGGGCATTGCGGTAACAGTTCATTGATTTCTCGTTTCATATCAGATCTCCCTCCAATTCTCTCCGTATTCTTCTCTCAATGCCGACTCAATGGCCAGCCGTTCCAGAGGCGTAACCACTGTTTTCTTGTGGGTCTGGAAAATCGTTTTTCTTTCCTCTCGGGAAGGCTTGGGGCTTCCACCGCCATAAGGCGCCCCCTTTGGGGATCCGTAAGAACCGTATCCCTTTGATCCCTGTGACCGTTGTTTTTCCCGTTCCCGTTTCATTTGTGTTTCCAGCCGCCGCAGGATCCCCCGTACGTAAACCCAGAAGAATTTCCTCTCTTCCCACGCTCTACGGATGGCAAAGCGGCAACGCTCCAAGCCTAAGCTGTGGTAGAATCGAAGCAGTTCCCCCACTTCCTCATCCGTCAGTTCCACAGCCAAGGCATATCTCATTTCCCCTCTCAAAGACTCCACGTCCTTTACAGCCTCTCTCCCACCCTCGGACTCGGGGATCCCCCGCCCCAAAGGTTCCATTTTATCCAATGGTTTCATGACCAAACCGAACAAATCCCTCCTTTGTGATTTATCGAGCCGTTTACGAATCCGCACAAGCCCCTTGGCTCTCCCTCTGGGAGAGCTGTCGCCCTTGGGCGACTG
>JAZSAO010000415.1:0-2265 GCA_045601945.1 Faecousia sp.
TATCGTTTAAATTCCCGGTTATGGAGTTGTTTACCAAGTTGCATAGGCCCTTGCCTCTCCAATGGGAGAGGTGCCGCGACTGCGGCGGAGAGGGCAGTAGGGATTCTCAATTTTGTACCGATTTCGTAGTAGGCAGAGAAGGACCCGGTACTTTCTCTGATAGTTGGTAAAGACCCTTGCCTCTCCAATGGGAGAGGTGCCGCGACTGCGGCGGAGAGGGCAGTAGGGATTCCCAATTTTGTACCGATTTCGTAGTAGGCAGGGGACTGTTTACCGAGTGAGTTTGTAGTAGGCACAGAAGTGGATGGTTCTTACTCTGAATGATTGTACATAATGAAAGCCCCTACTGCCCTCTCAGTCGCCTAAGGGCGACAGCTCTCCCAGAGGGAGAGCCAAGGGGCTTGTGGGAACTCGCCATCGGCTCGGTCAACTGTGATTTACCGTTCAAATTCCCGTTTATGGAACTGTTTACCAAGTTGGTATAGGCCCTTGTAATACTGTTTCTTCCGCCTAAGGCGGTGCAGGATATTTATCCTGCGATAAAATGGTTTGCTAACCATTTTAACAAGAAACAGTATTATACGAAAAACGCACAAAATCGAAACATTTTCCGGCGAACACAGTTCGCCCCTACGATGTGGTACGATGATTTTTACCAATGGAGAAATTCCTATCTGCGTCGATACTGCCACGGGCGAAGAATTTGCGTTGTTCAGCACACATTATATTATCGTATTGATCTGTTTTATGCAAGATGGATCTATGGGTTTATGCATGGTAAGACTCATTCCAATCACGGTGAATCGAATCAATTTCTTGAGATCTCATTGGTGACGGCATATTTTTTCACATAATCTTTGAAAAATGACACAATCTATATTGAGGTGAAAACAATGACGAATGACGTTGATATGTTAAATTCTATCCGAAAATCCACGGAAATGGGGATTTATGGTATCCAAGCGGTTATGGAGGAAACGGGAAATCCAGCGCTCTACAAAGAACTGGAAAATCAAATGGCTGAATACGAAAAGATCTATGATTCCGCAGATACACTCCTGAAGGAACGAGGAGGAAAAGCGGAAAATGTCAGCCCCATGGCTAAAATCGGCTCTTCTATGTCAGCTAAAATGAAGATCCGCATGGCTAAGGATCCCAATGCCAAAGTTGCGGAACTGATGATGCAGGGAAACACGAAAGGTATGATCAAAAGCATCCACAACAATCGAACCATGGGGGTATTGGATCCCAAAGTATCCGGTCTGTCAAACCGACTCCTGCAAACAGAGCAGGCGAATATTGATACCTTAAAAGGGTTTCTGTGATCTTTTGCGGGGGGGCTAAAAGCCCTTATGCATAAAAAAACGAACGGAGAAACATTCTCCGTTCGTCTTTTAGATATAGTACAATTAAGCCTTTACACTGCCGTCGGGATTGAACAGGGGCAGCTTTTCCAGATAGATGATGTCATCCCGGGTCTGTGCATCACCCTCGGCCAGAATGGCCATGCGACCGGCAACAATGCCACCGGCTTCCAGAACCAGCTTTTCAATAGCGGCAAGAGACTCGCCGGTAGAAATGACATCGTCAACGATGAGGATACGCTTGCCTTTCATGATTTCGGCATCGGCAACATCCAAATACAGATGCTGTTCTTTCGCGGTAGTGATAGAATTTACCTTTACGTCAAAGACACCGGACATATACAGTTTCGGTGCTTTTCGAGCCAAGAAATACTTATTCTGGCCGCTCTGACGAGCCATTTCGTGAACGAGGGGGATACCCTTAGCCTCTGCAGAGATCATGTAATCATATTCGGGAGCCTTTTCCAGCAGGGCACCGGCGGTCTTAACCGTCAGTTCTACGTCACCGAAAATAACGAATGCGCCAATATACAGATCGTCGCTGACCTTACAAATAGGCAGATCACGAGAAATACCGGCAATGTTCATAGTATAATGCATAACGAAGTCTCCTTTGTTACAAATTAAATGAAAACAGAACTTATCCGACTCCCAAAATTGTTACATTCCTTAGAAATCGGAAATACACATTCATTATACCACATATACCCAAAATGTCAACTACGTATTTCATAAAACACAATATCCTGTCCTCCCGGAACTGTAAAATAATATGATCCCATCCACGATGAAAGAGGTTATGGGAGGATGTTTCGGATATTTTAGAGAATGGGGAGGAAACCTGTGTTTTTAGGGGCTATGGGGGGAAAAAGACCGATTCGGAATGGGTTCCGCATCGGTC
>JAZSAO010000416.1:0-17157 GCA_045601945.1 Faecousia sp.
CGGTACCAGATAATACAGAAGCAGTGCCCCACATACCGCCCCCACAAAAGAGAGAGAAATAAAATTCATTATGCTCTGCCTTCGATCAGTGCCAAGAGTGCATCTACGGAATTAAAGTTCTCAGGAAGAAGATCATCCACAGTCAACTCTACGCCAAACTCCTGCATAACCTCTGTCACGATCATTACAATGTCCAAAGATTCCAGCAGGCCATCATCAATCAAAGCTGTTTCGTTCTCAAAATCCACTTCCGGACAAATTTCTGTCAGGATATTTACCAATTTTTCTTTCATAATTCTTCGTCCTTTGTTCGATGTCAAAATATATCATTAACAACCGACTCTGCTTCCTGTCCGTACACAGAGTCTTGCTATCCCGAGGGATAAGTTACCGCAGGGTTACACTATGAAATCTTCTTTCAGCTTATTGCGATCCAGCTTCCCATTGGGAAGACGGGGCATAGCATACAGTCTGTGATAGTCCGTAGGGATCATATATTTGGGTAACGCTCCTATAAGAGCCTTTGCCAATTCTGCGGCAGACAGTTCACCTTCGTAAACTGCAAGGAGTTTATCCTGTTCCTTATGGAACAGGCATACCGCAGCACGGACACCGGGAACGCTGTTCAGGGCAGTTTCAATTTCTCCCAGTTCGATCCGATAGCCCATAAATTTAATTTGGCTATCCTTACGGGACAGGAAGAGAATATCCCCTGTTTCCGTTAGTGCTCCGATGTCTCCCGTACGATAGATCCGATCAGGATATAGGGGATTCAGCGGATTCTGTACAAAAGCGGCATTGGTTTTTCCCCAATCCCCAAAATAACCAATGGCCAAACCGGATCCGCGAACGCAGATCTCCCCCGACTCTCCTATGGGAGCAAGGGTGTTTTCTTCCGTCAGCAAAAGAACTTCCTTATTGGCGCAAGCCTTCCCAATGGGGATAGGCTCATTGTCTGCAAATTCCCGTTCAATGGGATACCATGTGCAATCTACGGTGACCTCTGTGGGCCCATAGAGGTTTGTATACTGCACATCGGGCAAAGCTCGACGCCAGATGTTCAGTTGCTTGGCCTGTAAGGCCTCGCCCCCTAAAAGCACCCGTTTAAGGTATAGGGGAACATATTTCTCCAACACACCGGAATTGGCAACCATATGAAAAGCCGCTGTTGCCCAAGATAGGGTGGTGATTTTCTTTTCGTTCAGGGTTTCAACTAACAATTTCGGGAACAGGAAACATTTTTTCGGCAAAATATAGGTAGTCGCACCGGTTTTTAAGGTCAGATACAGATCCTTTACAGACAGATCGAAGAAGAAGGGGGCTTGATTTCCCAAACGATCTTCTTGTGTCGCACCGGTGATCTCCTCATACCACAGAATAAAGTCCATCAGACTTCTGTGGGAGATCAGGATACCCTTGGGCTTTCCCGTGGAGCCGGAGGTAAAGATCATATATGCAGGATCCACATCCAAGGCAGTATCTCTTACGCTTTGCAGACTTTCTTTGTCCACCTCGGTCTCTGCGGAAGCGGAAATCGACAATACAGGGCAGGACAGGTGCAGTTTTTCAATGATCTTACCGTCTTTCTGTCCGTAGAGAAGGGCAACGGGTTGGATCTGTTCCAAAATATCTGTCATACGCTGGATGGGCATGGCACTGTCTACAGGCACATAACAGCAACCTGCATACATGGCTCCCATATAGCCTTCTACACTATCTACAGTACGGCCTGTAAGAACTGCAACCGGGCCTTTCCGAAAGCCCTCGCAACCAAGGATCGCAGATCCAATAGAACGGGCTCTATCCACCAGTTCCCTAAAAGAAACTTCTCTGTTATCGTCTGCAAAAGCGATTCCCTCCGGGTACCGCTGCGTGGTTTGCTCCAAATATTCCAAAACCGTCCGTTCCAAGGCTCCCGCCCCCTTTCAGAAATAGCATATTCTGCTCTAATTATACAATTCCCCATAGCAAAAGTCAAGAAAATACCGCACAGAGTAGACAGGAAACAAAATATGCCTTATAATTTTGAAAAATAGCGAAAAATTTCCTCCTGTTCAATCGTTTTATAGACAGAAGGGCAAAGCGCGCGGTCCTTTCCATTCCAAAAAGGAGGTGGATGCTTGAACATACAGCACTTTGAATGGGTTGTAGAAACCTACAGTTCCATGCTATTACGCATTGCATTTCTCTATCTAAAGAATACGGCAGACGCAGAGGATGTTGCCCAAGAAGTCCTGCTGACCTATTGGCAAAAGGAGCCATCTTTTCCAACAGAGGCCGCCAGAAAATCTTGGCTCTATAAAACAGCTTCCAACCGCTCTAAGGATCAGCTTCGCTCCCATTGGTTCAGGAAACGAGCCGATTTAACAGATGACCTTACCTATCTCCCTGCGGAAGAGTCTGCATTGTTAGAAGCCATGCTGCAGTTAGACACCAAGTATCGGATCCCTCTCCATCTGCATTATTACGAAGGCTATTCTCTAAAGGAGATCGGGCAAATTCTAAGCCTCCCCCCCGCCACTGTAGGCACCCGACTCCACAGAGGAAAAGAACAACTGAAAACCATGTTAGGAGGAACAAATGATGAAGAAATATGATTACCTTATGGAAAACCTTGTCTTTCGGGCAGATTTCCAAGAGGATACTCTAAAGAAAGCACAAGCACAGAAAAAAATATCCCCGACCACCTTCAGATGGCCCGCTATTGCGGCCTGCATTTGCCTGTGTACCGTTCTTTTATTTGGAACTGCATTGGCTGTATCCCCCACCCTGCGAGCCATACTGATCCCGAATACCGTTGTAGAAACCACAGAATCCCCCATGGTTCCCCAAGAGCCCAACACCCAACTGGAAACCACCATGGATGGAATCACCGCCCGCTACTACAAACTCGACGGCGAATCCGCCGCCCACGAAGGCTTCGGAAGTGCATACCCTGTAGTAAAGAACGGTGTTCTGTCCTTCTACACTCTCACAGAAGACGGACAGTTCCGGAAAGCAAAGACCCCTCGCCACATCCAAACAGACATCACCTACAAGGGAAAAACATGGTCTGTGGATCTGGATCTGTATGACGGAGATATTCCAACGATCCACGAAGGAGTATTAAAGTACCCCATAAACGGAAATCATATTACCCTCGGTCGTTGGGAAGGGAAGCTGTGGTTACCCATTTATGTGGATCTGACCACCTTCGAAATTGAAGATCCTGCAGAAAACCTTTCCTTCGTTCCCGAAGAAGATGCCCTGAAAACCTATGTACACGGTGAGCCGGGCAGTTCTACCCTGCTGATTCGTTCGGAGCTGTCCGACGAGTTAGAACGGTACTACTACGGAAACGGCGAAACAGGACAGGTCACCCTGTTGGGAGAAGGCGCCTTAGGTCAGTGGGATCTGTACAACGGCAAGATCTATCACTACGATGGACAGTGCCTCTCTCAGGTTACGGAAGAAGGCGTCCTGCTTCCCCTGTTCGGAGGAAAGCCCTGCTTCTATGACCAGTCCGGCTTTGCATATCGCTTCGAAGGCACCGATCTCCATGTAATGGATCTGGAAAATCAAGGAGAATACCTCCTTGCAGATTGCGGGGGCAGCATCTCTACACCTATTTTCACCCACAACCGAGCAGGAACCAAGCTCTGCATCTCTAATGCCGAACTGTCTGATGGTCTGTACAACACCAGCATTACCATCGTAGACCGAGAAAGCGGAACCATGGTCACCCTAAATCGTAACACTGCTATGCAGGAAAGACTCATGGGCTGGTTCGACCACGACCATTACCTCATCGGCGGTACCATCGACGGAGAATGGTACATCTATCTCTACGAAATTCCCTAATACTACTATCCAATTAAAAGTAGACACTTTTAATTGGACCTTATGTGCCCTGACGGGCACATAAGCCGTCTTGTACGAGTTTCTACGCCCTTTCGGGCTATAGAAAGTAGCCATTAAAAATGACTACTTTCTAAAGAAACTCAGTATAATTTTATTTCACACTCCCCCTAAAGCACAGCCCGGCAGAGCCTCCAAAGCGGAAGCCCTGCCGGGCGATTTTAGTCACTAAAATGGACCATATCTCAAAAATTATCGTTTCTCTTACATTCCGTTCATGAAATACCACGCTCTATTTACGGGGTGGCTTCACATTGGAAGCAGGAGCAATATCACCGTCAATAGAGCCGTTGGCATCTTCAAAGGCTTTTATACTTTCCCTAATCAGGACAAGCACATGGCTATTTATACTCCGTCCCTCATAATCCGCTACATAAGACAGCTTGGTAAGCATTTCTTCTTCAATTCTGATAGACACACTCTTAACAGACACATAATCACCCCACAATAGATATATTGTGTGTTTATTTTAGGAGATAAATGTGATAGAATGTGGTATATGAATATACAGTATATCTACTATATTATAAGAAGGTGTAAAAATGTCCCCAGATAACCCCATGTATACCTGCTGTATTTTAGGGCATCGCAGCATTCGTATAACCGAACACTTAAAGGAAAAATTGTACGACACAATAAACCATTTAATTACAGAGAAAAAGGTAAACACCTTTCTATTTGGTAGCAAAAGTGCATTTGTCCCTCTATGCCACGATATCATTAGTAGATTGAAAGAGAAGCACCCCCATATAAAACGAGTTTACGTAAGGGCTGAGTTCCCGGTAATTAACGACAGCTATAAGTCCTATCTTTTAGCATACTATGACCACACCTATTATCCCAATGAAATCGCAAATGCAGGAAGAGCTGTATATGTAGAGCGAAATTATCATATGATAAACAATAGTCAATATTGTATAATTTATTATAATGATACTGACAAGCCGTTACATAGAAAAAGCGGAACAGAACTTGCCTTCAACCATGCTAATAAAAGCAAAAAAACAATTATCCTGTTTCCCTGAACATGAAACCCGGCAGAGCCTTCCTTTTTCGCAAGCCCTGCCGTGCGATTTTTATTTAACCTTCTAATTGGGCGGCGGCTTCTTCCCATTGGAGCATGATGTCTTCTAAGGCGGTCTCCTGTTCTTGCAGTTCTTCGCTGATTCTCAGGTATTCCTGATAATCTGCAGAGGCGGCTTCCAGTTCTTCCCGTAGCTTGGCAATGGCCTGCTCTCGGGCATCAATGTCCCGTTCTAAGCGGCGGACGGTCTTTTCCAATTCCTTGCTTCCCCCGGTTTTCACAGGCTTTTCCTTTTTCTTATTCTGGACAGTTGTGGGAGCGGCCATGGCCTCATGTTCTTTAATAGAACGGTACTTCGTATAGCCACAGGGGAAATCACGGATGGAACCGTTTTCCAGCTCCCAGACACGGGTGGCAAACTTGTCCACAAAATAACGGTCATGGGATACGAAAATCAGAGTTCCTTCGTATTCGTCAATGGCACATTCTACCCATTCTCTGGATGCTACATCCAAATGGTTGGTAGGCTCGTCCAAGATCAGCAAATTGATCTTTTCATCCATGAGCATACACAGCCGCAGACGGGATTGCTCCCCACCGGACAGTGTCCCTACAGTCTTAAACACATCCTCCCCGGAGAAGAGGAATGCGCCCAGACGGTCACGGGCAGATTGGGGGGTGCACTTCTTTTCGTAGAGCATGGTATCGTAAAGGGTTCGCTCCGGGTGAGAGAAGTGGATCACCTGAGGCAAATAGGCAGATTTTACAGAGGGTCCGAATTTGATCTTGCCTTCACAAGGGAGTTCCCCTAAGAGAGAACGAATGAAAGTAGTCTTTCCCGTTCCGTTGTCTCCCAAGAGAGCGATCCGTTCTCCGCCTCCTACGGTTAGTTCTATATTGGAAAACAGCACACGATCTCCGAAAGCCTTGGTCATATTCTTGACGGATAAAACTTCGTCACCGTGGAATTCCTTTTCTCCGAATCGGGCACGGAGGGTCTTTTCTTTCGTGGGTCGCTCCGTTTTCCGCATACGATCCATACGGTGCTGAATGGACATGGCACGGCGGTAGAGAACACGATTGTTGATACCCCATCCCTTCATTCGTTCCACAGTATGACCTAATTGGGCAAGCTTGGCCTGTTCCTGCTCGTACTGTTTCAGCTGGCGGTCGAAGCGATCCTGCTTTTCCTGCAGATAGAAACTATAGTTGCCACTATAGAATTCTGCTTTCCCTGCGGAGATCTCAATGATCCGTTGCACTACACGGTCTAAAAAATAACGGTCATGGGAAATGGTTAAAACCGTTCCCTTAAACTTATGGATATAGTCCTCCAGCCACTCTACACTCTTGAGATCCAAGTGGTTGGTAGGCTCGTCCAGCAGCAGAATATCCGTCTTTTCCAGAAGGAGACGTCCTAAATTGACACGGGTCTTTTCCCCTCCCGACAGCTTTTCGAACAGCTGTTCTCGCATAGTGTGGGGAATACCCAGACCGTTGCAAATTTTATCTACTTGGGTATCTGTTTCATAGCCGCCCCCTACTAAATAGGCGTTACTGAGGCGGTCATATTCATCCAGCAAGGCTTTTGGGGCAGAAGCGGTCAGTTTTCCCTCTAAGGTCTGCATTTTTTTATAAATGGCATCCAGTTGGGTAAAGGCAGTGCGAAGCACATCTTCCACCGTATATCCTACAGGATATTTGGGAATCTGAGAAATAAGTCCCAGCTTTTTCCCCGAAGCAATCATGATTTCCCCTTCATCGGGAAACAGTTCTCCGGTTAACAGGCGAAACAGAGTGGTCTTACCGCAACCGTTGCGGCCCATAATTCCCACACATTCCCCCTCGTGTATATCAAAGGACAGCCCGTCTAAGAGAGTTTGCCCTACTTCGAAGGACTTGACCAGTCCCTTTACAGAAATATCAACCATGTTCTTCTCCGTATCGGTTCAAAAATTCATCTCGTGTCATCAGCAAATTCAGTGCTTCTAAAAAGGCATTGCTGCCCAAATGCTCCGGGAGAGACAGTTCCTCCATAAGAGCCTTTCGCTTTTCTTTGCTCCCCGGGCCGGTTAGACCACATAGGAACAGGTCGCTCTTGGTAACGGGTTCACCCATAACAGGGATTTCTTCCGCTCCTGCCTGCTCCAAGGCCTTCAGGATCACCTCTCGGGTCATACCCTCTACGCCTAACTTTCCTTCCTTAGAAGCGGCGGCTTTTCGCCGTTCTTTTCCGTAAATATCGGGAATATAGGCGTGTAAGACCCGATCCTTCGGTAAGACACCTTTTAAAAAATTTCGAATGACAAAGCCTGCTCCGTCAGAGTCCGTAAAGATAATCACGCCTCGTTCTTTTGCGATTTTACGCAGCATAGCAAGCCGCTTGGTGTCCTTGAAGATGCCGAAGCCATTGGTTTCAAAAATGGGGGCATCCACGATCTGGGAAAGTGTGTTTTTATCATACCGTCCCTCTACAATAATAGCCTGCTTAATCATTCCGCGCCTCCTGTGCAAGCTGCAGGATCAGGTGTTCCACCAAAGCCTCCGGATCGTCATAGGAGGTTTTCAATTTATGATCTGTATCTCGGCATAAAAGAACTCCTTGTTCACAGAATCTCTGAGAAAACCGTCTGGCCTGTGTCATTGTAAAGGGCGCCGCTTTGGGTGACAGACCGTAGATCCGAGCAAGTTCGTCTGCATTCTTTAAAACCTTCGCCCCATAGAGCCGCCGCATTTGGGCAGAGATCGCACCCACAATGGGGATAGCCTCTACTCGCATTTTGAATAAAACATGAAGCTTCTCCATAGCACGATCAAAATCTCGATCTGCCAAAGCATTGGTAATATCGAAAACAACACCATCCAAGGTAGGCTCTACCACTGCATCAATATCTGCTCTGACGATCTCCTGCGCGCCGGAATAGTCAGCAATTTTGCGAATTTCCCCATCCAGCCGAGTCATAGAGGAATTGCACAGCTGCCTGAGATAATCACACAGCGCAGGTTGAATGGTTTTTCCCACCTGACGGAAATGACGAGAGATCCATGCGATCAGTTCCCGATCTTCTTGATAGCGAAATTCCGCAAGAACAGCATTTTTCTCTATGGCATCCCAAAGCTTCTTTTTCCGTTTGTCCGGCTTAAAGTCCAGATAGGTAAAAACCAGACAGCAATGCTCCGGCAGATCCTGCAGCATGGAAATGATTGCCTCCTGCCCAACCGCATCCAGAGCGAATAAGTCCACTTCATCAACTTGTACCAAAGAACGCTCCGACATCATGGGAAAGGTCTCCACGCTGTCATTAAGAAGTTCCACAGAAAAATTTTCTGCTGTTAGTTTATGAAAATTGAAATCTGCAGTTAAATCATCCAATAGCATCTTATACAGCTGCTGAAAATAATGCCGACACAGATAATCCTCTTCTCCGTAGATCACATAGCATTTCCCGGGATTTTTTTGCTTAAGATCTTCTTTTAATTGCACCGCGCCGGGAGACAATGTCTCATCTTGCTTCTTTGCCATAGTTTACCTCGTAATAATAATGGTACCTTCTTGATCCGTCCGCCGGATGCGGATCCCTACATTTTGCGCTCGTTCCAAAACCTGAAGGGCAGGATGCCCGTAAGAATTCTGTCCTACGGAAATCAGCAGTTCCTCCGGCATCGTATGTTCCAGCAGTTCCTGCCCTGTAGAGTTCGCGGCACCGTGATGTCCGGCAACCAAAATCTCCAAATCAGGCAAGGGGTGCGAACAGATCAGTGTTCGTTCCTCCTCTATTGGCAGATCTCCGGTTACCAGTATATCATAATCTACCGCAGACAGCAAGAGGGACAACCCATCATTCTTACTTTTTGTTCCCACAGGCGGAAAAATATCCAGACTTCCTCCGTCTAATCGGAGGTGCAGTTTCTCTTTTACCCAAATAATGGGGACTTGTTGTTCTGCGGCCTTTTCCTCGATTTTCTCCCGTTGGGCATCCTCCGGAGAAATATCCGGAAGATATAAGCATCCCACATTTATACGATCCATAAATTGAAGCACGCCCCCACTATGGTCCAAATCATAGTGGGTCAAGATCAGTCCGTGAACATTCCTATGATCTCGACTCAAAAGTTCTCGAGCGGCTTCCTCCCCGGATGCCTCTCCCTGCGTGCCTCCACAATCGATCACCACAACAGACTCTCCCACTTCTGCCATGAGACATTGTCCCTGTCCCACATCCAACATAGTAAACCTAAGATCCTCAGGATGAATCTTTTGAAGGAAAGGCACAGTTATCAGCATCAGCAAGACCAATACAAAAGGCAATATGCGCTTTTTAAATATCACAGCCACTGCAATCAAACCATAAGCCGCTATAAGCCAAAGTACAACATACGCACTCCGTGTATAAAATGCCCCATATGGGACCCGTGCCAAACATTCTACCCCTCGGATCACCCATCGAATGGGGATACTCATATATTCTGCCACAGTTTGTGCCACAGGATAGAAGCAATAGCTAAGTGCCAGCAAGGGATAGCCCAATGTAAAAATAAAGCTGATAAGTGGCAACAAAATCAAGTTGGATACAAAGGAAATCAGACTAACCGTTCCAAAGTAATATGCCGCCAATGGAACTGTAATCAGACTCGCTCCCAAGGTCGTTGCTACAGAAGTGGTCAAAAAAGACCAGCCACCCCATACGATCCGTCGTTTCCGAATCCACTGCGGAGTCCGTTCCCGAACAGCTTGGCATAGGGGTATCGTTGCCATGAGGATCCCACCAACTGCCCCAAAGGATAGCTGTAGTCCGGGAGAGGCAATAGAAAAGGGATTTTTCAGCAATAACAAAAGCAAAGCAAAGCCCAATGCGGTCGGACTATCGTACTCCCGATTCAGGATTGGTGCCAGCAAGAGAATGCTGTTCATAACCACGGCTCGTGTTACCGAGGGCGAAAATCCTAACATGGCTCCAAAGAACCACATAGCCCCCAAACAGAATCCTGCCGCTAACCGTTTTCTCCGCAGACACAGGTTCATGACAAGAGAACAGATCAGACTAACGTGCATTCCGGAAACTGCGACTACATGAGAGATCCCCGCAAGAGACATTTGATTCCGAAAACCGTAACTAAGTTGCCCCGTATCCCCTGTCACAAGTGCCAGCGCGAAGGGCGCCGTATCCTTCGGGAACAGTTCCACGATACGTCTGCGAACATTCCCGTACAGCCTTGCAGGAAGATTCCCAAAGGTTTTCTCTCCTGCGTTTACTATAGCTGTTCCGTCCTGTCGGACAGTCATATCCACATCTTTGGCAATATATGACATGCCATCTTCTAAGGTGGCAGCCCCTACGTTCCCTTCCAGAATGATTTGGTCTCCGGCATAGATGGGACTTTTGCAATCATAGATATATGCAAAAACGCGAACGTTTCCGGACTTACATAGCACCTTACTGCCGTAGTCCGTCTTTTCTTCATCCTCTATAGCCGTCAGGCAGATTTTGACTCCCGTACCGGTCAGTTCCTCCAAGGGACGGATCTGCCAATGCTCATAAATGCAACACCATAATAAACCAAAGGCCAGTCCCACTGCTGCCAATCGGAGTCTGAGGCGCTTCGCCTTAGGGATCATAAACAGCAAGCTGCCTCCCAACAACACAAGAACAAAAAGCGTCACAGATGCCCAAAAAGGTAAAATCATCACATAAAGAAATGTAGCGGTTGCAAAAGAAAAGGCAAAGATTCCTAACACTCTCACAATGTATCTCTCTTTCTAATACTCAGTTCTAAAAAACGGGGGCCTGCCGTTGGAGCAGGCCCCCTGGGGGTTAGGTTAGATGATATCAGTTGCCCAACTGTGCAAAGCGCATGATGATGGTAGCAAACTGAGCGCGAGTTGCATCACCCTGAGGCTTCAGAGTGGTCTTGCTAACGCCGGTGATAATGCCGTTGTCAACACACCATGCAAATGCTTCCTTAGCGTAAGCTGCTACGGAGCCCGCGTCTGTGTAAGCACCCAAATCAGCGCCCTTGGTGGTGTCGATGCCCATCAGCTTTGCATATCTGGTAAGCATAACAGCCATTTCCTGACGGGTGATGTTCTTGGTGGGCTTGAAGGTGTTATCGGTGTAACCGGTAACGATGCCATTCTCAGATGCCCAAATAACAGCCTTTCCGTACCAAGTGTTTACATCCACATCAGAGAACTTGGAAGCGCCCTTAACCTCGGGTTCGCCTGCAATACGGTACAGAACGGTTGCGACCATTGCACGGTTCAGAGTAGACTCGGGAGCAAACTTATTGGAGGAAACACCGTTGAGGAGGTTGTTAGCATAGGTGTACTCAACAGCCTCACGATACCATGCATTCTCAGCAACGTCGGTGAAGGGGACTTCTACGGGCTTTTCGATATCCACGTCGTCAACAATAATGATCTCGTCACGGGTACGGACACGGAGACGTGCGAAGATAGCAGCATCTGCACTGCTTTCGTCTACGTCGCGGGAACCGATACCGGTAGCAAGGATCATATCGCCGTAGGACAGGGTCTCCAGACCGGAGTAAACCTTGTTGATGTAGCCGTTGATGAATACGCAAGCGATGCCGGTTGCATCCTGAACATAGATCTTGTCAACGATGCCCTCGGTGTAGTGCAGGTCAACGACCTTGCCGCCAACGGTCATGAGGTTGCCGATGGCTGCATCGGACATAGCTTCCTTACAGGTGACTCTTGCAGGCTCCAGAACATTGATCTCGTCAGAGATAATGCGGATGCTGCCGTTGTAGTCGGTGCTCAGGTTCAGCTCAACTTCGCCGCAGTAGAAGGTAATACCACCGTGGCAACGAACTTCCATACCAACGCAGTAGTTGCCTGCTACGGGGAAGATGTTCAGACCGTTGCCTTCTTCGTCCTGGATGTAGATGCAGTCGAAGAATGCAGTGTCGATGTCGTATGCGGAAGCGTTAGAGGTAACGAAACCGTCAACGGTGAACTCGCCCTCGGACTGCTTCTTAACCTTGGAAATGGGGGTAACTTCTTCTGCTTCCTGCAGAGAACGGAGGATGTTCAGGAGGATGAAGCGGTTTGCGTAGTCCTGATCGTCCTTGATGTCATAGTTGGAGAAGAAGGTAACGCCGGAGGTAACGACCCAGCCGCCTGCTGCCAGCTTCTCGTAGGTCATGATGTTGACATCGCCCATCTTAACGGTGACCTTGCTCTCATCAGCAGGATCATATTCGGGAACGAATGCAGAGCCGGTGAAGTAGCCGTCATAGTGAGAGCCCCAGGTAGAGTCGTAGCCACGAACCAGAGTCTCAACGACATCCTCGTAGCCTTCCATGATCTCGATGGGGCCGCCGTTGTAAACCTGGAAACCGGTCTGGTTGGTAGGCTCGGATACGGTGCCGAAAGCATTGGAGGAGGTATATGCACCCTTGGTGAAGGGATGCTCGGTGTTGAAGTTCTCGATGCTGGAGAAGTACAGACGATATGCCTCGTTAGCCTTCTGCTCATTGTCAACGATGATACCGTTAACGACACGGCTGTGGGCGCCGATGGCTTCCAGAATAGCGTTGGAGTTGTCTGCGCAGTTGTCGAACTTGTTGTCACGGTCAGACTTGGAGCAAACGATCAGATTTCTGCCTTCTGCAGCATACTTTCTCAGAGCTTCCAGTTCTTCTTCGTTGTAAGCATTGGCCTTAGCGTTGTTTCTCAGGTAGGGAACGGTGAGGACGATCAGGTTGTACTGGCTGATGGTCTCATAGGTGAATTCCCCTGCCTTGATTTCTTCACAGACAACACCGTTGTCGGCGCAGAAATCGATGAAGTTACCTGCACTGCCGCTGTAGTCGCCGGACAGGTAGTAGTTGTCATGACCGTAGTCAACGCCGATACGCATAACGCCGTCACGGGTCTTGATGTTGGTATCCGTCATAACGGTGAATGCCTTATCCTTGTAGGTACCGGTAATAACGGCCTGAATGTGGTGGATACCGGCAGCAGCGGGGGTCCATACGAAGGAGGAGGTCAGGTTAGCACCGGCAGCAACGGTCTTAGCCTCGGTGTCGGTGTAGAGAACGGTTTCCTTGCCCTCGAAGGTGTCAATGAACTCGATCTTGCTGATCTTGTACTCATTTTCTGCAGCGTTGGTAACAGTAGCGAAAATGACTTCGGGCTCATTGATGATGGAGATCTTAGCCTCGGAATCAACAATAGCAGTAATGGGAGTAGCCTCGCCAACCCAAACAGGAGCAGTGACAGCGATGTCATTGTCAGCCTGGGTGATCTTCAGGTAGTAGTATGCGTCAGTGTTATCCAGCTCAACATTCAGCTCGTAAGTTGCGCCGGCAGCGGTAACGGAGTACTTGGTAATACCGTTTTCGCCGATGACTTCGATCTTACCCAGGCCTTCGCCGTCGGGGTCGGAGATAGAAGCCTTAACAGTGACCTTTGCGATTTCTTCGCCATCTTCGATGGGGATAATGCTGCCCATGAGAGCATCATTGAGGTAGTAGTAAATACGGAGGTTCTGGTCCTCGGTAGCGTATACGCGACGCTCGGACATTGCCTTGTAAAGGCCGGCCTCGGTAAAGTCGTCGGTTACAACTACGTCACGAGCAGTGTTGGCATCGCCCCACTTACCCTTGTGGTTATCCTGGTTGTTGGTGGGAGCTACGTGCCAGCCCTTAGCCAGAGCCAGATCGTACTGACCATAGCTGGGCCAGTAGGAGCTGCCGCCGATAGCGCCTTCGCCGTTACCAACCTCGACCAGAGACAGAACGCTGTCACGAGTGGGGGTGTAGCCTGCGAAGTTGTCAAAGTTACCGAAAGTGGTGCCGGGGTGGTTGAACTGGGAAACAACGGGAGCGTCCTCGATGTACTTGGTCTTAACGCCCTCTGCTACGGGGTTGCCGTCTACGTCCAGACCCTGGTTAGCATAAGCCATCAGGTCGTTGTAGCGATGCATACCTGCATAGCCGGTCTTGTTGTTGATCTCAGCATTGTTACGGGAAACAGTGCCGTAGGTGTTGAAGGTATTGGTGTGACCGGGGCCGCCGGACCAAGTCATCTCGTAGCCGTAAGCAGCAATGAAGGATTCGGTGGTATAGCCCAGAGCGGTCTTTCTAGCCTCTTCCCACTTGGTGATGCTGCCGGACTTGGACAGAGAAGACAGGTCGTAGTAGCTCTTGGTGGTAGCGGTTGCAGTGGTGTCGAAGTAGTTGGAGTGGTCGGTTACGAACATATAGTCAATGTCCTTAGCCTTCTGTGCATATTCGTATGCATCTTCCAGAGTACCTGCGCCGCCGGAGTACTCAGCAGTACGGGAGGGCATCTGGCCGTAGTACAGGTTCAGGCCGCCTTCGCCAACGTTGAAGGACCAGGTCATCTCTGCTACCTTGCCGTCAGCACGGGTGATAGTAACAGCAACCACGTGACGATCTTCGGTCATGTCGGTGGTGGGCTTGTAGGTGATCTTGTTCTCGGTGACCTTGGGGGATACCTTGGTTCCGTCGATGGTCATCACTACGGTGGGGTTGGTGCCGCAGTTAGCGAACTCAACAACGATCTCGGGCTGTCTGTCGGTACCGGTAGAAACGTTGGAAGCGGGGGTTACGGACAGGATGATGGGCTCATCGGCGATGTCAACAGTAACCTCTGCGGAGTAGGTCATGCCATACTCGTTGGTAGCAGTACCCTTCAGGGTCAGCTTGGAGCCAACCAGCTTGTCGCCGTCAATGGCGTAGGTGTACTTGTAGCCTTCGATAGCGGTGTCCTTTACAGCGAAGGGAGCGCCGCCGTCTACGGAAGCAGTCATCTCAACGCTCATAACCTCGCTGAGCTCGTCCAGTTCCATCTTGAACTCATAGGGAACGCCCTTGAAAGCGTTCTGAGCAATGATGTTCATAGCGGGGTTGAGAACATAGCCGCGGTTATCTGCGTCTTCTACAGTGTAGAAGTTGAATGCGTAGTATTCGGGAGTAGATGCGTAGTAGGAGTAGGTCTTGAAAGCCTCTGCGAAGAACTCCAGGAACTGGTCGGACTTGCCGTTGTACTTAGCAGTCTTGTTCTTCAGCTTCCAGCCTGCCTGGCCTTCTTCGATCACCCACTGGGTGCACTCGTTCTCAGTCTCGGACATGAACAGGTCATTGCCGGTCTCGCTGGTGCACATATAGGTGGTCTTGCCGGAGAAGTTGCTGGAGAATACATAGTAGCCTTCTGCATTGATGGTTACATCAAAGATCAGACCGCCGTTGCCTACGGTGATTTCATTGCCTACCAGAGTGGAAGCAATGCAATCCAGAGCGCCGTTATCGGTGGGCATACCCACAACACCCTTTGCATAGTCGTTATAGATAACGACCTTGCTGCCTGCGGTGGGCAGGGGGCCTGCTTCGCCGATGGGACCGCCGACTCTGCCGTCGCCGTCTGCGTCTGCCTCTGCAGGCAGTACATAGAAGGACATAACATAGATAGCGGGGGTAGTGTCCTTATAGCTGTAGAACTTGAATGCGTTGCCGTAGTACTCCATGTACAGGTCTCTGTTGTTGTACTTAACGGTAGCATTGATGATGTGGTAGCCGCCCTCGGTTGCAACGATCTTCCACTTAGCGTTTGCGGTGACCTGTTCGATCATCTCGACGTTGCTGGTGTCCTTAGCAGCCAGGTACTTGCCGCCCTTGGTGATGTAGTAGGTGCCGTCTGCGTTCTTAACGAAACGATAGACGCCCGTACCTTCGCTAACGGTCAGCTTATCGCCTTCGAGAGTAGCGCCTTTTGCGCCGATGCTGCTGCTGACCTCAGATCCCCAGACGAACTTGTCACTGGGGCTGTAGATCGCAACATCCTTGCCTTCGGGGATGCCGTTTGCAGCAGTTGCAATATATGTCGTCTCGGCAGCAAGAGCCATTGCAGGCACCATGCCGAGAACCATTACAACTGCCAAGAGCAAGCTGAGTGCTCTTTTGAGATGGTTTCTCATGTTTTTTTCCTCCTAAAATATTCCAGGTTCGTCCATGCAGATACAGACGCACCTATAATGGTACTTGTATCATACCACAAAATCAAGGAAATTTCCACCACAAAAACCGACTTACCCATTAATTTTCTTTTTTTTGTGCAGAATACCAAACCACTACAATTCTATAGTTTTTCATGTCCTGTTATACGCCCAACATTTTTGAAATTTCTTTGCCGTTCAAGAGTTTTTTATTTTTGGTTATTTTGCACCAAATTTGTGTCTGCCTTTTTCTTGACAGACACAAAGGGTTAGACTATAATAAGAGAAAAAGTCTATTTCTGAGGTAAACACCATGGATAAACGTAATAAATCTATTGTCCTTCTCTTTTTGGCCATAGGTGCCTTGCTTATAATAGGCAGCGGAGCCCTTCTGGTTCTACATATCACCGGTCCCGCTACCGTTTTAGGCATTGTTGCGCTGTCGCTGGGACTGGTAGGGGGAGTTGTGTTAGTTCTATACAGTCTTCGCAAGCTTCTTCGTTCTCCCATAGAGTCGGAAAGTCCTTCTTCCTCCTTTCTGAAAAAGCCTGTTACCCTTTCTCGGCAGCTGTCTGTTGCGATCCTGAGTCTTGCGGCACTTGTTTTTTTCTTCGCCTATTGCAAGGCCACCCAGACGCCTTCTATCCCCCAATCCACAGTACATGCCGGAATCGCCTACGAAAAGGCTGAGGTACTGGAAATCACCAGAAACGAATTCCAATACCAGCAGGCCTTCGAAGATATTCCCATCGGTAAGCAGTATCTCAAAGTTGAGCTCATTAGCGGTGACTATGCCGGTCAGCAGTTTTCCGGCGTTGTAAATAACCTTAGCTACCTATACGGTACCGTAGTAAAAGCCGGGGACAATGTAACCCTCGCCGTGGTTTACGAGAACGGAACCGTTACGGATCTGGTTCTGCAGGACTTTGACAGAACCCATCCTCTCTTGATCGTTCTGGCTCTGTTCCTCCTGATCACCATTGTCGTCGGAGGCAAGGTTGGAGCAAAGTCTCTCTTGGGTCTGGCTCTGACCATTGTCTGCACCTTCTCCGTCCTGATCCCCCTTCTCATTGGCGGATCTTCTACGATCCCCACTATTTTAGCTATGTGCGCCTATGTTACCATTGTGGAGTTCGTGATCTTAGACGGGGTTAACAAGAAAACCGTCGTTGCCATTCTGGGAACCATTTCCGGTGTTGTGATCGCCGCCCTCTTCGGCAAGATCGCCTGCGACATTCTCCGCATTAACGGCTA
>JAZSAO010000417.1:0-3048 GCA_045601945.1 Faecousia sp.
GACACGCTGATGTCAAGCAGGGGACAAAAGAATCTTGTGTTTTTCTGCGGTTTTTATGCGTTTTTGCAGGTAATAGGCAGGTTTTTACACCTATCAACCGCTGTCCTTAACTTGACATAGATGAATTGTCGAAAAAGGAGACTTTTAATTTTCCCTGCCTTTTCGACAAATTCTGATATTTGCCGGACCGTCGGTTTTTCCTCCTAAATAGTCAAAGCCCCCGGTTATCCGGAGGCTTTGTGTATGCTGTCATTACATGTCGATTTTCCCAACATGTTGGGATGCGTAGTTATTGAATGTTCATACGATACAGGAGCATTTCTTTAAACAGATTACTCCAGAGATTGCGGCTCTTGCCAAGATACTCAGGGTTGTCCTCCTTTTCATCCAGCACAATTCCTACCAGTTTGGGGCCCATAGTCTCCCAGGCTTTGAAAGGATCTCTCTTCCAAGAATACTCGCCAGTCACAGCATCAACTTGAATCAGAGCACGGAACGCACCAACGATGGGATACATAATTCCTTTAGGAACAAGGTGACGAATATCCGTTTCGCTTAACATTGTTGTACCGATAACCTCACCTGTATATTTCGAATACTTTTTAGCACCATAGCGATGACGCGTTTGGCCGGCCTTCATAGGGAGTTCAACTTCTACCTTATCCCAAAGAGTAAAGATATCCGGGATAATCTTCCCCATCTTTTGGATAACCTGTTCACGAGTATCCTTTCCTTGGTCTAAGAACCGTTTGAGGCTGTATTCCTTTCCAGTATAACTCTGCACAGGCTGAGACTCGCCAGCAGTTCCGCCTTCAGACATCACTGGGTAAAGGTTTTGGTTGAACATATTCAAGATTGTAATAATCTCACGGACATCGATCGGCTTGAAGTCTTCGCCATAATGCTGATTCATTTTGTAAGCAATCCGCTTTTCAAAAGCCAAGCCACTCATGGCTTCTTTTAGAATCTCAAAGCTCTTATTTAGCTCTTCCCGAGACTTCAGATCAACCTGTACGGAGGTGTTTCGTGCCGCAGCTAACTCTACAGGTGTAGAAAGGCCTACAAAAATCTCCATAAAAACATAGGGGTCATCAGGCAGGTTTTTCTCTTCCTGGGCACTAAAAATCGCTTTAAGCGTATGACCACCGTCAATGTTTCCGTGGATGTCCCCGTTCACGAGCTCCATGGTAACACGCTCAAGTTTATTGTCGTACTCCACA
The DNA here is from genome assembly GCA_045601945.1 of Faecousia sp. Taxonomy (GTDB): domain Bacteria; phylum Bacillota; class Clostridia; order Oscillospirales; family Oscillospiraceae; genus JAZOXB01. The sequence goes on from JAZSAO010000417.1 coordinate 1,221, forward strand.
GATTCTGCCGAAAGAACTACACCACGATTCAGTTCATGGAAATCAGAATTTTCATTCAGACTTTTCTGGATCGTCTTGGCGACATCCGTAGTCATTTTCTGGTCTCTGGGATTTGTCTTCATCCAATCTGCCAGTTCTACTGGGATAGGCGATGCCTGAATGTAGCACACATACTTGGTGTGTCCGCTTTCCCGATTTACGGGATCCGCCATTTTCTTAAACTCTTTTGCTCGCATTGTGAATTTTGCCATTTCCAAATCTCCTTTGTAAAAATAAAATGCACCTCTTCTTATAGAGGTGCAGGAAATGACAAATAAGACCCATGCGCTATAATGCGCTGGATTTACCCACATCGTCTATAAGTTAGAGATTGGAAGCCTACTGAGCAGAATCGCCCACAGACTTTGAGTTAATTATATACTGATTCTGTTAATTTGTCAAGTCGGTGATCGAACACAGTATCCATACCATATGCGGCTATAAAAAATAACAATTTATTTCATCACTCATTTCACCAATCATTTACGCTTGATAACTGAGCGATGAACTGTTATAATTGGCATGAGGTGATATGCTATGTATAACAAGAAACCACCCTTTAAGATTACATCTTCCATTCTTGATAAAATAGCAGAGATTGCAGAATTGGTTGGGCAGGTTAATGCCGTGGCTGGTTTGACTACAAACCCCATGCTGCGTCGCACCAACCGTATCCGTACCATTTATTCCTCCTTGGCCATTGAACAGAATACTTTGAGCTTGGAGCAGGTTACCGCCGTTCTGAGTGGCAAGCGGGTTATTGCTCCGCCCAAGGACATTGCCGAAGTTAAAAACGCATACGAGATTTATGAAATGATGGATTCTCTGAATCCCTATTCTGTGGATGATCTGCTGAATGCCCATGCGATTATGACCAAGGGACTGACCGAGGAATCCGGTTGCTTTCGTTCCGGCCCGGTGGGTGTGGTGGATAAACAAGGAAATATTCTGCATTTTGGCACACTCCCGGATTATGCTCCTGGACTCACGATGGAACTGTTAGAATGGGTCAATGTTAGCAACGTCCATATGCTGATTAAGAGCTGTGTGTTCCATTATGAACTGGAAGTAATCCACCCTTTTGCTGATGGCAACGGACGAATCGGTCGGCTGTGGCACACTCTATTGCTGACTCAATGGAAACCCATGTTTGCCTGGCTTCCGGTGGAGTCCATCATCCATGACCGACAGGACGAGTATTATGCTGCTATTAATCGCTCCAATTATGAGGGCGAGTCCACAGCGTTTATTGAGTTCATGCTGTCTGCTATCCAGGAATCTTTGATTGAAGCAGTACAAACTTCCGGTGCGGCTGAAAGAATGACCATAGACGAACTGCGTTGGTACAAGGTCGAGCGGTTTTTGAAGAAAAACAGTACCATTACCAATGCGGATGTCCGCCAGTTGTTCCATGTGTCTTCTGCAACAGCAAACCGTATTCTTTCAAAATTGGCGGCTGAAGATAAAATTCAACAAATCCGGATTGGTAGATCTTGGGGATATGTAATCAAGTAAATTGTACCAACGCTATGTTGCGGCCATTTATTACAAAGAGCAAATATGCAGTAATATTAACTGCAACATAAAATTTCAGGGAATATGTTTTTATCCATACGTCACACGAAGTAAAAGGGAGGAACCCTATGGAAGATCGCAATAAGGTATATATAGGAGCATATGCATTTCTTTTTGATGCAGACAACGATGCGTTTGGCGGATACTATGGGGCTCCTTGTGGGGAGATGCTTTTCCGTGCGGTTTTATCTTTACAACAGCCAGTATGTACCAG
>JAZSAO010000418.1:0-3021 GCA_045601945.1 Faecousia sp.
GGTGGCATACAATAGCGCTAACGGCAAGTACGGCCCGTGGCTCACCACTACTAAGACCTATGGTACCTATCCCAACCGCACCACGCCCTCCCAACATCCCCTTCAGTATAATCCTAAGAATGCTCAGTTTGTTCAGGTGGCTTTTAAACTCCAGAATTGTTCTTTGGCACAGGGCTCCAATCCCCAGGTCGTAGTCGTGTACGACTATGATACCGGAGACGGTACTACCGCTCGTGGGGATTATACCATGATTGGGGATTATACCCTGAGTAACGGGACCTATACCATTGTGACCATTCCGGTTTCCCAGCAGTTTAAGACCGCAAGTAAGATCACCACCTTTGGTATGCGATTCTGGCATATTAAGGGTACCTCCTCAAGCGCCAAGGTAGAGATCGACTACATCTATGTGGGACCGGAAAGCGGTCTGCCTACCAAGCACGTCTATGACCACAGCACTACCAAGGCGACTTGTACCGAGCAGGGCTACACGACCCATACTTGCAGAACCTGTGGCTATAAATCCAGGGACACTTATACTGCCGCAACAGGTCACAGCTTTGGTAGCGGCAGGGTTACAACGGAGCCTACGTGCACCAAAGATGGGGTAAAATCCTTTACCTGCACGGTTTGCGGCATCGGAAAAACGGAAACGATTCCGGCTAAGGGCCATGAGTACAAAGCAGAAATCAAAGAGCCCTCCTGCACGGAGGAGGGGTATACCACCTATACCTGTGTATATTGTTCTGACAGCTATACAGAAGCAAGAACCGAGGCAACAGGTCATGCATTGGTGTATCGACCTGTGGACGAAGCATTCCACAGCATTACCTGCGAGACCTGTGATTATGAAGAAGTTGAGGCTCACAGCTATACAGATGGACTATGTGTCTGTGGACAGATAGAGGCAAAAGATCCTGTATTACAGCCACAGTGGAAGATGGGTCATAGCTTGAATCTGGCAAGTGATATCTCTGTAAACCTTGCTGTAAGCAAGACACTGCTGTCCGGATTTGACATGGATACGGTTTATGTATTGTCGGAAATGGATGTCTATCAGGGGAATACCAAGACCGGAACTAAGACGGTGAAACTCCTGCCTGTAGAGCAGGGGGATTACTATTACTTTACCTTGGACGGACTCACGGCAGTTCATATGAATGACAGTATTCGCTCCACGCTCTATGGAACCAAGGACAGACAGCCCTATTATTCCGCTGTAGACAACTACAGCATTGCCACTTATGCCTATTCTCAGATGAGCAAGTCTGCTTCTTCCGAAACATTGCGCACTCTCTGCGCAGATCTCCTCCGATATGGCACCTATGCCCAAATTTACAAGGGCTACCGTACGGATGTAACGGCTGATGGACAGATGACCGCTGTACAAAGAGGGTATTTGTCTGATCTGGAGGCAGTTACCTTTGGGAATACAAATGTGGAGCATAATGATTTGGAAAACGCTCCCATTGTCTGGGCGGGAAAGGCACTAAACTTAGGCTCCAAGGTTGCGCTGAAATTAGCCTTTGACCCCAAAAATTACAGCGGCGACCTGACTGCACTGACCCTGCGGATCAGTTACCGAGACATAGAGGGAAAGGAAAAGGAACTGACCCTATCCAATCCCGAAATCTATAGCGTAAGCCGTGGCTATTATGCCTTTACCTTAGATACGATGCTGGCGGCAGAACTGCGATCTGTGGTTTCGGCACAGATTTATGCAGGGGATGTGCCTGTGTCCTGCACATTGGAATATGGGGCGGATACCTACGGCAACAACAAAACGGGAAATCTGTTACAGCTATGTAAGGCACTGTTTGCCTATTCCGACAGTGCAAAGGCTTATTTTATGAGTTAAAATGATTTGGAGGTTTTTATGAGTCGATTTTTGAAAAGAACGATTGCGGCACTGGTGGCGGTTTTGCTCCTGTGTTCCTATGGCCTATCTTGCGCCGGAATGTATGTTTCGGCGGAGGAACAGCCTTCTTCTGCTACGAGAAGCACAGTTTCCTCCGAGAAAAAGTATTCTTTGCTTCCCGGGGTAACGGAGTCTACCGTTACGCTAAGCGGAGGGAAAGCGGGGTTTATGCTCCAGATCGCTCCTACGGCAAAGGCCAAATGGAAGGTTTCTTACAGTAACTATTTTACAGAGGGCAGCTCTAAGGCAACCCGTACCGGCGCCTTAAGCAAGTTTAAGTATTCCTTTACAAGACCTACGGTGCAAGCTGCGGCCTACGAAAAAGCAACATCCCGAAATGTCATTTTTGCAATGAATGGCAATTTTGCCTTCGATTCCGGGGAGCCCATGGGACTGATTAAGGTAGAAGGAAATGTGCTCCATCCCTCCGAATCCACAGGTAGCTGCTATTTTGCCATCCTGAAGGATGGAAGCTACGCTTTCCGTACCTATACGGAAGATCATAGCGATGTGGTAGAGGCGGTTGCAGGCAGACAATGGCTGGTGCGGAACGGAAAACAGGCCAAACAAAACAACGAAGTTCTTTCTGCCCGTACAGCCATTGGCCAGAAGGCAGACGGAACCCTCGTAGCCTTTGTAGCAAACGGCAAGACCAATTCCTACGGCGTTACCATTAACGACATGGCGGAACTGATGTTCTCTCTGGGCTGTGTCAATGCCATCAATTTAGACGGTGGCGGTTCCTCCCTCTTTGCAACCCAGCGAGCAGGAAGTGACGATCTTGTGATCCGCAATGCCCCTTCGGATTCCACGGGAGAACGGGCGGTTTCTTCTACGCTGTTTCTTGTAACGGACCCGGAATCCGACCATCTGTATTTTGATTTTACCAACGATGCAGAAGCCAAGAGACGATACGAGGCAGATGTGTATGGTGGAAAGAATTTTGACACCGGGAACTGGCACTATAACCATACCTGTTCCACCGTGCCTGCATTTGACAATACAGCGGGAACGCTATCCTTCTCTTCTACGCCGGAGTATACTGCCGGACGCCATATTCATCCCATTATCACATCCCTGAATAACAGCTATACGGGGGGACA
>JAZSAO010000419.1:0-3538 GCA_045601945.1 Faecousia sp.
TACCGCCATAGTCCCCATTTATCATAAAATTACAGCTCGGGAGCGCCGAAACCGGGCTTGGAGATCATGATTTCCAGATTTCCGTTGCGGCAACGGAGCTTATCCATAAACTCTTTTTCTTTGGAAACGTCCTTCATGACAACGGCGTAGGTCAGTCGGAACATGGTGCCCATGTTGGTGGTGCGAACCTGCTCCAGCTCCCAAGAGGAAGTATATTCCTGCAAAAGATCTGTAAAGACCTCGGAATAGTCCAGATCCTCCGGAATGGTAACGGTAAGAGTCCGGGTGGCCTTACCGCTGCCTAAGTTCACAGCGGAATAGATCAGGCAAACCACACCCATGATCAGGGAGAACAGCACAGCGTAGCCCAGATATCCCATGCCGCAGATGAGACCGGTACACATGGCTAAGAACACCATGGCGATCTCTTTCGCGGTGCCGGGAAGGGAGCGGAACCGAACCAGACCGAAAGCACCTGCCACAGCCACACCGGCGCCGATGTTGCCGTTGACCATCATAATGACCACGCACACGATGGTAGGTAAGGTGGCGATGGTAGCGGCAAAGCTCTTGCTACAACGACTGCGGAAGCCATAGCACAGGGTCAGGAACAGTCCCAGAGCCAAAGCCACTGCCACACACAGCAGGAAGTCTTGGACAGAAATGGTATAAGCGGTTGCAGAATCAAATAAGCCTCTAAACACAGAGTTTTCCTCCTTTGAACAACATAGTTTGGTAGGCAGTGCCGTATTTGGAAAAAGATGTTTTGTAGATCTTGTTTTTTGTCAAAAAGTCCGTAAGCCACAGGGGGATCGCCCCGGGAGCCTTGACCTCCAGCAGGGTTTTCCCTTCCGGCAGGATCGGTGTTCCGTAAGCTTCGGAGCACAGATCCAGATCATGGTCTCTGGCAAGAATGTTCTCATCCAGGGTGATGCGGAAGGAGCTTCCGTCTAAGCAGTAGAAGGCCTCCCGTTCATAGGACAGGAACACAGCCGGCTGAAGCTCTCCGTAAAACTCTCGGAAATAGTGGATCTCTTCCCCGATCTGGGTAGGGGGCTTTAGGCTGTTATCCCCTGCCAGCCAAGCCATAGCCTCGTGGATGGGCATAGCCAAGCGGCGTTTATACACGACTTTTTTACACTTCTTTTTCAGTTCTACAAACACATCTCCCCCGGGGGCAACCTGCCGGTAGCTGCGGATGCGCAGCTTTTCCTTATAGATAGGCCGTTCAATGGAGCGTCGGATGAGCCGATAATTGGGGGTGTCGTAGTAAATATTGCGAATGGTGGTGCGACCGTACTGATCCAGCCGCATATAGGGCTCCATTACCTCTAAGAGAGCGGCTTTTTGAGGCCGGGTCAGCATATATTTGATTTCATATCTTTGGAAACTGGATTGATAACCCATGCCCGGTCTCCTTTCTTGCTATCTGTATGTCCAGTATAGCAAGTAGCACTGAACCTGTGCTGAAAAAGAGCGAGATGTCAAAGGAAATATTTTACAGTCCCAATTGTTCCAGAGCTGCCATGCGGATGCAGATACAGAAGATGTCCATAGCAGACTTCAATTCTTCTACAGGGGGCAGACTGGGGGCAATGCGGATATTGCTGTCCTTGGGGTCCTTGCCGTAGGGGAAGGTGGCACCGGCACCGGTCATAACCACACCGGCTTCCTTGCACAGAGCCAGAGCCCGCTTTGCGGTGCCTTCCATAGCGTTGTAGGAAACGAAGTAGCCTCCCAAGGGCTTGGTCCAATTGCCGATCTCCAAGGGAGCGATCTGTCGATCCAGAGCATCTAAAACCGCGGAGAACTTAGGCTGCAGGATTTTTGCATGCTCCTGCATAAGAGCCAAGGTGGTTTCCTTATCCTTTAAGAATCGCACATGGCGGAGTTGGTTCAGCTTATCGTAGCTAATGGTCTGATAGGTCAGGAGAGAGGTGATGTACTTCTGGTTCTCTACACTTGCAGCCATAACACCTACACCGGCGCCGGGGAAGGTGATTTTCGAGGTGGAAGCAAATTCGTATACCATATGGGGATTCCCTGCCTCCCGGCACAGGGTGAGAATATCCCGGAAGGGACGGAACTCCCCATAGATCTCGTGGACACAGTAGGCATTATCCCACATAAGGGCAAAATCCGGGGCGGCGGGCTTTAGAGTTGCGATACGGTCAATGGTTTCTTCGGAATAGACAATGCCGTCGGGGTTAGAATACTTGGGAACGCACCACATGCCTTTCACGGAGGGATCTTTCACAGCTTCTTCTACGGCATCCATGTCGGGGCCGTTTTCTGTCATGGCAATGGTAATCAGTTCCATGCCAAAACTTTCGGAAATCTTAAAGTGGCGATCATAGCCGGGAGAGGGGCATAGGAATTTTACAACCTCTTCCTTAGACCAGGGACGGGGGGAGTCCTTCAGACCGTGGGTATAGGCCTTGGCGATCAGGTCGTACATGAGAGACAGGCTTGCGTTGCCCCCTACCAGAATCTCCTCCTCCTTGGTGCCCAGAAGGTCTGCGAACAGCTTCTTAGCGCAGGGCAGACCTGTAAGCTCTCCGTAGTTTCTGGCATCGATGCCGTCGGTTTCACAATCGTCAATGCTCAGAATATTCAACATAGGTGCAGAGAGACGAAGCTGTTCCACACCGGGCTTGCCTCTTGCCATGTTCAGCTTTAAGCCCAGAGCCTTGTAATTTTCGAATTGTGCTTGCAGAGCGGCATACTCTGCTTGTCTTTCGGTAACAGTAAGCCGGGAATAAGGTTTCATAATCGTTCCTCCTAAAAAATCAGAGTCAGGATACTTTAATATAGTGGGCGGCACCATCGTCGTCTTGGAGAGTCAATTCTCGTCCGTCGATAACAAAACGGTAATCTACAATATAGGGGGCGTTGTTTGCGGTCATATCACAATGGAGCGTTTCCCCTATCACGTAATAGGTACCGGAAATGGTCCCGGCATCCTGTCCTTGATAGGTACAGCTGACAAAGATGTAACCGTCACTGCTGATTTCAATGGTTTCTACCATATCCAGTTCGCCGGGGTCAAGACTTCTCCAAGTGCCGATGAGCATTTCGGGAGTGGGAGAGGTTTCTGTGGAAACAGTAGTATCTTCTGTAGGTGCGGGCTGTACAGTAGGTGCAACGGGATGGTTGTTGCACCCAACTAAAAGCAGGGTAATGAGTAGAAAAAGGATCCATAGTTTTTTCATTCTTCGTTCCTCCCGAATTTTCCACGGAAACACTCGTCGCCGTTTTCTTTCACGCCACGGATGAAGCCCTCTTTTTGGAACAGGGAGATCTTTTCACCGGGGAAGCATTCCCGATCGAAGATGACTTCCAAATCCAATGCATTTGGATAAAGTTCCTCCCCATGGCGTATATAGTTTACATTGTTTACGTGACCATTGGCGTCAATTTCTTGGGGACTAACGACCCACAGGCCTTTTTTCTCCATATCCTCCGGTAAAGGGATTCGCTTTAAAACAGCTGTTCGTTCCGGGGTAATGGTGGGGGCTTCCAAAATAGGGGGGACGGA
>JAZSAO010000420.1:0-19981 GCA_045601945.1 Faecousia sp.
AATCCCTACTGCCCTCTCAGTCGCCCAAGGGCGACAGCTCTCCCAGAGGGAGAGCCAAGTGACTCTGCGGACTTGGTGAACAGTTCGATAAACTGTGATTTATAGGTTTGATGGGAGGGGATTTGGGGTAGAATCTTGGTGAGGACCGATGGGAAAATTCCTACATATCATTTGGACAAGGGGAATACAATGGAGCAGGGAGCGGACTTGCTCTTTTGGGAGGCATCGGATCACCAAGGAGGAATTTATGAAACAGCAATTGGGATTTTTTGTGCTTTTATGTTTGTTATGTAGCGGGATCTTGTTGTTTCCTTATAAAAAGGAACGAATAGAGACGACCGTTGAGGAAAAAGCACTTGCAGACGAGACTGTTACCCTGCGGGTACTTCGTGGGGAGCAGGTGGAGCAGATGACTCTGTCTCGGTATCTTGCAGGGGTGGTGTCCGGGGAACTGACAGAGGAGTTTCCTATGGAAGCGAAAAAAGCGCAGGCTGTGGCGGCACGTACCTTTGCTCTGCGACGAGCCGCAGAGGGGAAACATGAGGGCGCGGATATTTGCACAGACAGTAGCTGTTGTCAGGCGTGGGATCCCGTACCTTCGGAAACTGCCCTACAAGCGGTGCGGGAAACCGATGGATTGGTTCTGGTTTATGGAGAAGAATTGATCGAAGCAACGTATTTTTCCTGTTCCGGAGGGAGAACGGAGTCTGCGGAGGCTGTATGGGGGAACGCAGTTCCTTATTTACAGGCGGTAGACAGTCCCGGTGAGGAAGGGGCTCCGCGGTTTCGGGAGGAAATTGAACTCAGCGGAGAAAGCTTTTTGGCGCGTTTACAAACTCTGTATCCGGAAATATCGCCCGGCGGAGAGATTCATGAATGGTTTGGGGAGATCGCCTATACCCATGGGAACGGGGTAGAGACGGTAGAGATCTGTGGGATCTCCGTAAAAGGAACGGAGTTGCGGAAGCTGTTCGGTCTGCGATCGACAAACATTCGATTTGCTGTCCGTGATGAGACTGTGACCATGAGCACGCTGGGCTATGGCCACAGGGTGGGATTGAGCCAATACGGGGCCAGAGCAATGGCTTTGGACGGTGTGTCTTTTTCTGAGATTTTGCGTCATTATTATAAAAATACAGAAATAAAACGCCTCTCCTTAAACGGAGAGGCGTAATATCGTACATATTCAGGCTGTAGTTGATAATTAACCTGCGGTGTACAGCAGGGAGACGAACAGAGTCAGCAGAACGAATGCAGCGGCGATCCACTTGGTGATGCCAGCCAGCTTAGCGTCCAAAGAGCCGACCTTATTCTTGCCCATGTAGCTGCCGGAGTTGCCGGACAATGCACCCAGACCGCTTTCCTTACCGGACTGAAGGGTGATGATGACGATCAGAACAACAGCGGACAGAACCTGCATGCCCATAAGAATGTACTTTAAAATATTCATAGTAACCTCCTGTGAAACCGCTCTTACGGCCAGCGGTATGCCGGAATCTTACACAGTATAAAGAATAATATCACAATTTTAGGATTATTTCAAGCCTTTTTTTGCAAAAATCGGGAATTATTTTGTTACCCAAGTGTTTGTGGCGGTGCAGGTCAGGTAGGCGTTGATGAAACCATCGATTTCGCCATCCATAACTGCGTTGATATTGGTCATTTCGTGACCGGTACGGGTGTCCTTTGCCAAGGTATAGGGCATGAAGACGTAGGAACGGATCTGGCTGCCCCATTCGATCTTTTGCTGAACGCCCTTAATGTCGGTGTTCTTTTCCAGATGCTCGCGTTCCTTGATCTCTACCAGTTTGGATCGGAGCATACGCATACAGGCTTCGCGGTTTTGGAACTGGTCACGCTGGGTCTGGCAAGCAACCACGATACCTGTAGGCTTGTGGGTCAGACGGACAGCGGAGGAGGTCTTATTGATGTGCTGACCACCTGCGCCGGAGGAACGGTAAACCTGCATTTCGATATCTTCGGGACGGATCTCGACTTCTACATTGTCGTCGATTTCGGGAATGACTTCTACAGCGGAGAAGGAGGTATGTCTGCGGCCGGCAGAGTCAAAGGGAGAGACACGTACCAGTCGATGAACACCTGCTTCGCCCTTTAGGAAGCCGTAGGCATTGGGACCTTCGATCATAATATCTGCAGACTTGAGACCGGCTTCGTCTCCGTCCAGATAGTCCAAGATCTTATAGGTGTAGCCATGCGCCTCTGCCCAACGGGTATACATACGGTAGAGCATATAGCACCAATCCTGTGCCTCGGTGCCGCCGGCACCTGCATGGAAGGACAGCAGGGCATTGTTATTGTCATATTCGCCGGTGAGAAGGGTTTCCAAACGAGCGGATTCCATGGAACTTTCTAAAGCTTCGTAACCGGAGACCAGTTCTTCCAGCATGGAGTCGTCGTTTTCTTCCAACGCCATTTCGCAAATGGTCATGAGATCATCCCAAGACGTGGTCATAGCGTAGAACTTATCCCTCTTGGTTTCCAGAACCTTGGTGCGCATAACAGCCTTTTGGGAACGGGCAGGATCATCCCAGAATCCGGGAGATTCAGCCATGGCGTGGAGCCGTTCCAGTTCATCCAAGAGACTCTGGGGGAGGAAGGCTGCACGGAGCTCTTCTAATTTTGGCTTAATATCATTCAATTTAACCTTATATTCTTCAAATTGGATCATAATCATTACTCCATCACAAAATTTTCCTTATACAGTATACCCGAAAGATGGGCTGATGTAAAGGAAAATTTTTGTTTTTGGTAATAAAAATCGCAAAAAAAGCCATAGTTTGCTATTTCCGTCCCAATAAGCGCCAAAAGTTCAGAGAATTCACTGTAGAAACGGGAACTATGCAATACAGGGGACAAATGCGATTAGGGAAGTTTTTCTTGTCTTACCTGCGCAGGTGTGGTATAATACACAAGATATAGAGGAATGGAGCCTGTTTGCAGATTGTTCAGGAGAAAGGAGGGAACCGCGACAAATGAGGGGAATGAACCTTGTGAGACCGAATCGTCCGTGGAAAGTATATGCATGGGTGGTCGCTGTGATCTCGACTGTGTTTTTAGCTGTTATGATTTGGCAGGGACTATATCCCTTTGGGAATCGGATCATGGCAAATTCCGATGGGTTAAACCAGTACATCAATTTCTATGCATGGTTTCGGGATGCCATCCGATCGGGAGCGGGATTAAAGTACTCCTTTTCTGCTGTTTTAGGAGGAAATATGCAGGGGGTCTATGCCTATTATCTGGGAAGCCCTCTTTACCTTCTCTTTCTATTGTTTCCGCGAGGGGAATTGTTTGGTGGGCTCCACTTGATTATTGGACTGAAACTCCTGTGGGCAGGCATTAGTTTTTGCGCATGGACAGGAAAACACAACACAGCTTCACCATGGCTTCGGATCGCATTTTCTGTCAGCTATGCCCTTATGGGATATATGGTTACGTTCTATAATCTCCTGTCATGGCTGGATGCAGTGGCGCTGTTGCCCGTGGTGGCGCTGGGGCTGGAACGACTTGTGGAAAATAAAAAGCCTATGCTATACATCGGTGCGCTTGCTTTGACCATTATGGCAAACTACTATGTAGGCTTTATGGTTTGCGTGGCGTCGGTTCTGTTTTATTGTGGAATCGTGGGAGCAAAAGGCGGCTTCCGTGGGAGTGTTGCGCTCTTTTCTCTCAGCAGTGTAATCGCTGGGGCTTTGAGTGGATGGATCCTCTTGCCTGCGGTTATGGCACTGCCCCGAAATCGGGTAGAGCAAACCTTGCAGTGGGATGTTAACTTTCCCTTTTTCCGCATTTTTTCTAAACTGTTTACGGGAACCACGTCTGCAGACGAGTTTATAAACGGATTGCCTGTGATTTTTGTGGGGATGATTCCCCTTGTATTCTTGATCCTCTTTTATTTGAATCCCTATATTCGCCGCCGAGGGAAGCTGGTTCTGACAGGGATGGTTCTGGTGATGCTCCTGTCCTTCTGGATTGCACCTGTGAATATGCTCTGGCATGGAGCCAGTGAAAATCAGATGTTCAATTATCGGTACAGCTTTATCCTCAGCTTTTTGCTGTTGGGTGGGGCTTGGTACGGTGCAAGTCGGGCCAAGGAACTTCCGAAACGGGCGTTTTTCCTGTGCGGAGGGCTTCTTACTTTAGGGGTCGCCTTGATCTTTGCTTTTACATATCCGTATGGGAGTCGGAACACGCGCTTGTTTGATGTGGCATTATTGGCGGTGGGGTTACTCTTGGCGGTTTGTGTTAAAAAGAACAGAAGATTTTCGGCAGTTCTGTTATTGGTTCTCGTAACGGCTAACGGTCTGCTTAACACGGGTCTTACGGTAAAAAATATTCGAAACGGATTTGTTACAGCGGAATACGAGTTAAATACAAGGTATGGTTGGAATGTGCAGGAGGCAATGGCTCTGCTCCCTAAACAAGAAGGCTTCTACAGAGTGGAGAAAACCTTTATGGGAACGACCTGTGATAACATGGCATTTTCCATTCCGGGAGCCAGTAATTTTACATCCTTGGAAAATTCGGAGATTTTGCAGTTTGTGCAACAGCTTGGATTGCGTAGCTATACTGCATGGGGTCGCTATACGGGAGACAATCCTGTGGCAACGGAGGCATTACTGGGTATTCGGTATTTGATGAGTTTTTATTCCGTAGGTCAAGGGCGAGAGGCATACGAACCGGTTGGTAAAACGGATGGGATCTATATTTATGAGAATCCTTATGCCTTGCCATTGCTTATGGCGAGCAAAACCATACAGCCACAGATACAGGAAAAAGGCTTTTTTCTGCAAAATGCTTGTTGGAGTTCCCTTGTAGGGGATGGAAGGGGAAAGATTTTCCATCAAGCCCCGGTACAACATGAGGAAAGAGAAGGGTATACGACCCGTTTGCTCTACACCATGCCGAAATCGGGAATTGCCTATTTGCAAATTCCCGAAACGGAAAATTGGCAGCAGCGGGGATATCAGATTCGTTTGTCGGAGAGTCAGAAGCCTCTTGCTTTAGACATCTATGGGTCGATATACTCTTTGGGCAGCTTTGCGGAAGGGGAAACGGTTGCCCTTGAAGTTATCACGGGAGAGGGGAAGGCATTTCCGGAACTTTCGCTATGGGTAGAAGATCAGGAAAAACTGACCCAATTTAGCAGTCAGATCCGAGAAACCCCCGTTTATATAGAAAAGCGACGGGACGATCATCTGGTCGTCACTTGTACCGTTGGAGAGGAAACTCCGTATATGGCATCCACCATCCCTTATGACACGGGATGGACAGTCAGTGTAGACGGAGAAGTGGTTCCAACGGAGAAGAATTGGAATTGTATGTTAGCATTCCCTGTTACACCGGGAGAGCATCGAATCGAACTGACCTATGCACCACCGGGAAAGCGTGTAGGAATTATGATGACAGGAGTGGGAGTTATTATGACCGGAATGATAGAAATATATTTGCAAAAGAGGAAGAATCGCAAAGAAAATTCTCGAAAGTGCAGAAATGGGAAACTGCTGTCTCTGCTCCTTCTGTGTGCGGTGTTGCTCTGTAGCCTGTGCGGTTGCAACGGAAAGACCTATTTGGGAAAATACGCAGGTTACTACGTAGAAGCCGAAGGCAGAGTCCACCCTATGGAAGATTACTTTAACGGAGATAACTATCTGGAACTGGATCGGTTCGGCAAGGCTGTGTTAATGGTCAACAATACTGCTCACGAACTGAAATGGAAGGAAAAAGAAGGAGAGATTACCTTTAAAGAGGCGGAGGATATCTTTTACGGCTATATCAAAGATGGCGTGATTGTTCTGGACTATATGGGATGGGGCATGGAAATGACCTTTGCCATGGATGGGGCGCAGGTTCCGGAAACCACGATGGAGAATCCGGAGGCCTATGCTGAGGCTGTGGAAGCCCTGCTTCCTTATTGGAACGGAGACTGGTACGGCTGGTGGTATATTTCCGAAGGAAGCGGAGCCTATGCCGATGAACAGATGAAAATTCGAGATCTGGCTGCACGGATCCAACTTGACAAAGATGCCCGCGGTTCCTTTGTTTTGTGGGATATGGAGCATCCCTATGTAGATCCCCTTGGGGAAGTGATCCTGCATGTGGATCCTATGACCGGCGCAGAGGGGATCGGTATTGGAATGTCGGGACAGGGCTCCTTTATGGGACAGCCTGTTGAGGTAGGAGATTGGCTCATTGATCCTTCTACGGCAGCCTATGATAATTTATTGGAGATCTATGGATACTATGGAGATGAGACGGGAGATTTCTTCTATACTGTTTATCTCCGTCCGTGGGGACAATCATGGGATGATGTACTGGAAGCACAGGATCCTACGAAGAGTCCTGCAGAATTGCCGGAATACTATTACTTGTACTTAGAAGCCTTGAAAACCGATACCAAGCCCGAAGATTTCTTCACTTAACATGAACCGCAACAAAGCCCCATGCTCTCAAAAGGGAGCATGGGGCTTGTTGTTCTTTTGTCGGTTGTTAGCCGACAAAGTAGGCTTTGGCACTGTCGGAATAGGCAAAGAGGGCTTTGCACAGATCCAGCAGAGTGCCGGTCTTGTTATTGCCGTAGGTTTCAGCGGCATATTGTAGGGTAGAAGAAAGGGGAGTCTCGCCTTCGAAGATCTGCACGGACAGAACAGAGCGGAGTTCTGCGGCTAAGAGAGCATCTAAAGTGAAGGCGTAGAAATTGTACTTGGCATTATACAATTCCCCGTTCTGCAAGGTCAGAGTCTTGACCGTACCGTCAATGCCCTCGTAGCTGACCTTCAAAGTCAGATCCTCCACCTTTCCTGTATAGGAGCCCATGGAGAAGATGAACTTTACTGTGACCTTGGAGGCCAGATCCAGTGCCTTGCCTTCCCATTTCATGGGGGCATTGGGTACGTCGTTCAAAACCGTGTTTGTGGGATTGAATTCCACTGCATCCAAATCACTGAGATAGGCTTTTTGTGCATCGGTCATGTTGGCATCTGCAAGAGAATCCGTATGGTAACCCTTATAGGTCTGGGCCTTTGCGCCATAGCGGAGGAGGTCTGCGCAGAGGGTTTTCAGCTTTAAGGTTGCGGCAGACTTATTCATCTGGGCGTAGGCATAGGTGGCAATGCTGTACTCATCAACAGGGGAGTAATGAATCTGACCGTCCTTGGTGCCGTAGAGTACGGAGCGGATCATGTCGTTCATGTTCACCGCAGTGAGGCCGTTCAGGGTGAAATAATAGTAACTGCCCTTATCTTCCGGTCGGATCTCAATGGTCTTGACACCGGTTTTTACATTGTCTTCGTAAACATCCAGTTCGGAAAGGACATAGACCGTATCCATGTCAAATCCGTTTAGAGAAGCCTTGCTGATTGCCATGGTGACGGAAATATCACTTGCTAAATTCAGGGTATGGCCGATCTTCCAACCGGTTTCCAAAACAGGCTCTTTTGCCTCTTCTGCTCCGCAGATGCAGAAGCCGTCTTGGTAGCTGTGGGGAGCGGTTTCGGAATGGTCGCAATTCTCACAGGAGATCATGTGAATTTCTGCATTCTGTGGTGTATAGACGAGAGTGTGTCCCTGTGCCGGGATCATTTCTGCATAGGCAAAACCACATTCAGCGCAGGTGAAAGTTTTACTTCCGCTTTCGGTACAGGTGGGAGCCGTTACGCTTTCTTCATACAGATGGGGAGTGGGCATTGTCTCAGCGGCACCGATGTAAATATAGTCAATTTCGGCAGTGACTATATCTCCGTAGGCTACAGAGGTGATTAGGGCGTTGAATCGCACAATTTCCGGCAATGCCATATAGCTGTCATCTGTTCCCAAGGGGAAAGTTAGCGTGAAATAACCCTTATCGGTTTTGCTTACGTGAAAATATTCAGTGACTCTTATTAGATCGTTGACGGAGCCCGGTACGTAGAAGAATCCAAGGCGGAAGCCCAAATTTCCGTCTTCTGCCAAGGCGGTGGCTCCTGTCAGCTTCAATCTGACCTCGCAGTAGTCGTTTTTGGAAGGAATGTGGTGCAGAGGATAGGCGCGGTTTCCGCTGTCTTCGTTCCCGTAACCGGTGCCTAAATAATGCCAGCTTTTATTCGGCAGGGACTTAGAGGTGAAGTGCAGAGCACCACCGAGGATGTTCTTAGAGGCGATATCCCCATTGTCCCACCAGTTTTCGATGCGGTCAAAATTGATACCGCCGTAGTGGTCGCTTGCATAACGGTATTGAGCCGCTGCGGAATCCGTGAAGTCAAAGAAGAGGTAGCCGTCCTCTCTCGTAGGCATGGTTGCCCGGGGACCTACATAGATATAATCCAATGTAACATAGGCATCCTTGCTGTCGTCTGCCTTAACAAAGCCGTGGAACTCTACAAGAAGCTTTGTGATGACGTCGGCAGAGGAAAATGTGCTGTCCAGAGGCAGGGTGAGGGTCATATACTCCCCGTTGACATAGGATTCGCCATAGGTGTTGGTATTCAGGGTGGGGGATGTATCGGCATCCTTGTAATAGCGCAGAGAAATGCTTCTGGCTCTTGTCTGAGGGTCAACCGTATCAATATCCGTTCTTAGCTTCAGATTTTCCAACTTGAAACGCATCTGGAAGACCTCTGCTTTTGCAGGATGATATTGCAACGAACCTACAGCGGCTGTGGTGTCGTCGATTTCACCGAATATGAAACGGCGGCTGACATTGCCTGCAAAACTGCTTTCTGTGGGATAGGGGCCGTTTACCTTTGTTGTAACAGTTCCGTGTTCGTTGTCGATGCTCTGGACGCCGCTGACAGGGAAGTCGATAGCGCCGCTGCCGTTATAGAAGTTCTGGGTTCTCAAAACGCCTGCAATATCATAATTTGCGCCGCCGTAAACAGGGTTTTCTCGATAGCGTTCTTGGTCAGCAGAACTGTTTCCGAAACCAAAATAGAGCACAGATTCATCATTGGTGGGCACATATCCCGTAACGGTATCCGTGGATATGGTGGGGTTTTTCTCGGCAGGTCCGATGTAGATGTAGTCGATCAGGAATTCTGCAGTCTTTCCGGAGGCGTTTTTCACAGATTGGAACTGGGGATGAACCATGTTGATCCAATCGGACTGCAAATATTCCGGATCTGTCAGAGGGATCTCCAAGGTGAACCACCCTTGATCCACGTGATCGGAGAGAAGGAAGGTAATGGGAACGGGCACCCACGTACGAGCAGTACCGCCACCGATCCCAAAGCTGTTGCTACGGTCTAAGTACATACAGAAGGTAGCAGTGCCATCGGTTGTAGTAGCAAAGGCATTACGGATCTGCATCCGAACCTGCAAAATGTCCTGCTGTCCGGGGACATAGTGCAGTACCTTCACACCGTCTCGATGGCCTCGGACACTGTGACTGGTGTCGGTGTTCCCGGCAGGGACGGCAATTTTGAGAGCGCCGTCTGCGATGGTGGACATGGGGGTGCCGTTGTAGCCTGCCCAGTTGGAGGGATCGTCAAAGTTCAAGTAATTATAGGTGAAGCTGTTATAACGATCCCGATCTGCGGCAGTATCGGTAAAGTCAAAGAACAGGCTATCGTCCTGTTTGGGGAAGGTCTCTTGGGGTCCAATGTAGATGTAGTCAATGGAGTAGACTGCAGTAGCACCATCGGTGGACTTCAGATTGACGAACTGGGGATGAACCAGATTCATAAAATCGAATTTTGTGTATTCGGCAGTGTTCAGGGGGAAAGTCAGAGTTACATAGCCCTTGCCCACCACGTCGGCAACTTTAAAACTCTTTTCGAATCGGGTGTAAGTCTTGCTGACATCTGCGGCGTCGTTAAGATCGTTGGGGCAGTCTACATCCAGACGGAATTTCGCGGTACCGTCGGTGGTAATAGCAACGGCGTTGTCGATCTTGAATCGTACTTGACAGTAGTCGGTTGCCTTGGTGAAGTAGTGGAGGGGACGGTAGGCCCACTGCCCCTTGGCGTTGTTTAGGGGGCGGCTATAGACACCTACGGAGGTAATGGTTCCGTCAATGGGGGAGAACTGCAGAGAGCCGTAGCTTACGGAACTTGCGGCGGTGTTGGCCTCGTGATCCCAGTTAGCCTTTTGGTCAAAGTTGATGCCGCCGTATACAAAGCTATGATACCGCTCTTTGGCGATGGAATCATTGTTAAAGTCGAACATCAAATAAGGATCGGATTGGCTTTTGTAGTCGGGGGCGGTTACGTTGGGTGTAGTGGTCGTTTTCAGAAGCTTCTTAGCGGCAGAAACGCTTTCGATTTTAAGGGTTTTTGTGCCGAGGGTAACGAAAGAACCACTATAGGTATAAGATGCGTTGTCCACATCGCAGGAGATCAAAGTGGGAAAATTGGGACTGCCCAAATTGGTGCTGTCATTAGCGGCATAGAGGGTATGGGTGTAGTAATGCCCGGAGAACACGAGGCTGATGCCCATTTGATTTAGGATCTTTGTCCATTCGGCAAAGTCTTCTTTGATCCCTGCAACGGCAACCCGGTTTATGGGCATGTGGCAGAAGGCAACTCTGGTGGGATAGTCCTTCCACTTGCCTTCTGCAAGGACTTCCTTGAGCCATTGGGTCTGCTCTTTGCGGAGATTCTGATAATCCGTAGTTCCACCGTATTCGGTATGGCTGTCGATCTTATCTTCACCGGAATCCAGAACGATGGCGAAGAAATCCGGCTGCTCCACAGTATAGTAGCTCTTGCCGGAAGCACTTGTGGGAGTCATGGAGTCCAGCAAATAGGAATAATTGCCTCGGACTTCACGGTTGCCTCGGGTAAAGATCACAGGCTTGGTGCCGGTGGTAAGGGCACTTGCGGTATCCAGTAGGATCTTGACATTGGCTTCTGTATTGCCCTGAGAAGCGTAGTCACCGCCTATATAAAGAGCGTCGAAGGCTTTATAAGCGGCTACGGCTTTGGCTTCTGTTGCCAGATTGCGGAAATCCGACAGGCACAGGATCACAGGTTCTTTCTTATCTCCCATGGGAGTGAAGGGGTAGGTGCGGCTCACGGTACTACCGTGAGTGGGAGAGTAGGCTGCACGGGTGGTCATAGACTGGAAACAGGTTTTGTAGCTTCGGGCTGAATCTAAGGCTACACGGGGTACACGGATGCTGTGGTACTTGCTTGCCCAATTCATAAGGCCTGTGGTCTGGTCATAGTATTTCTTTCCGCCTACTTCTACCCATGCCATGCCCGTGGCATTGGTAGTGAAAACGATTTGATAGCCATCTTCTACAGCAAAGACTGTAGGATGGAGGGTGTAGGGGGAGGAAATGGCCGGAACGGAGGCTCGTGTAGCAGGTGTGGGCGTGATTTTTACGCTTTCTGCAAGAGACAAGGTCTGAGCCTTGCCTGCGTTTTCGTTGACATAAGCATTGGTAAAAACAGGGATGGTCTTGGTAGCCTTTACGGTTAAGGTGTCGGTAATATTCTCAACTTGATAGCTTGTTGCATTTACGGTCAGGAAGGTGCTACTGTAGGTTGCGTTGGTGTTTTCACGGTCGGAAACGACTACCACAGTGTAGTTGGGATCGGAAAGGTGCTTGGTGTGGTCGGGGCCGTATACGCCGTACCAGTGGGTATGGCCTGCGATCTGGATGCTGACACCCATTTGATCCAGCAGATCGGACCATTCTTTATAGACGGATTCAAAGGTTTCCTTTGCATAGAAGCTAAAGGGAACGTGGGCAAAGACCATGCGAACGGGATATTGCTCCCATTCGCGGGAGGTCACGATTTCACGGAGCCATTGGGTTTGGGCTTCGCGGTATGTGGAAAATTGTACTGTGCCGCCGTATTCCTCGTGGCTGTCAATCTTGTCCTCACCGGCATCCAGAACGATGCCGAAGATGCCGGGCATTTTTACGGTATAATAGGGGCCGGTTTCTGCACTGTAGCCGGAGACCCGGTACAGGTTGTGGGATTGTGCGCCACGAACCTCGTGATTGCCACGGCTGTAGATGGTGGGCTTTCTGCCTTGTGTCACAGCACCTGCCATATCCAAATGGAGTTTAATACCGGCATCGTCAATTAGCTTGCCGGAATAGTCTCCGCCCAAAACGTAAACATCAAAGTTTTTGTACTTAGAAATTTTTAATGTGGGGTCGATGTCGTTGTGCTGGTCGGAACTACAGTAGAAAACCGGTGGGCGATTTGTGGGGATGGGGTCGAAAGGATAGGTACGGCTGACGGTAGAGCCGGGGGCAGGAGAGTTGGAGGGACGGGATGTAAGAGAACGGAAACAGATCTTATAGGACTTTGCAGTGTCCAATGCGCTTTGAGGAACCGTAACTTTGTGGTATTTGCTGTTCCAATTCATGAGACCGTTTTGGGAATCGTTGTACTTTACCCCACCGATTTCTACCCATGCAAGGCCGTTGGCGTTGGTTGCAAAGGCAATTTGATAGGTATCTTCTACAATAAAAACCGTGGGGTGGGTGGTAAAGGGGGCTGAGATAGACGGAACACTTACAGCCCGGGGCTCTTCGGTGGGGACGGTAAGGGTTTGGGCTGCTGCCATGCCGGGCATCAGGCTTAGTAACAGGCAGAGCAGAAGGACTGTGGCGAGGAATCGTTTCATAGAAAAACCTCCTTGTTATACTTATTTCTAATAAAACGGATTGACCGTTTTATTATGCCGCTTATCAGCGGCATGGCGGCAAGGCCGCCACGAAATGCCGTGTAATACTGTTTCTTCCGCCTAAGGCGGTGCAGGATATTTATCCTGCGATAAAATGGTTTTCTAACCATTTTATCAAGAAACAGTATTATCGGTCTGTTTACCAAATTTGAATCACCTCTTGCCTCTCCAATGGGAGAGGTGCCCAAAGGGCGGAGAGGGCAGTAGGGATTACCCCTAAAGTACCGAGTCTGTAGGATGATGAGCAGAAAACGGTGCCTACTACCATAGATTTCTTCAAATTTTAGGTGCTTACTGCCCTCTCCGCCGCAGTCGCGGCACCTCTCCCATTGGAGAGGCAAGGGGTGGTTCTGGTTTGGTAAACGGTTCGACAAACTATGATTTGTACCATAGGCGATTGCTGGGATTTGCCAATGGCTGATAGAGAAATATAGAAACAGGATGGAAAAACGTATGACAGAATTTCAAGGATTTTACCCGGAAACTATGGATTTCCTCTGGGGAATTCGATTTAACAACAATCGGGAATGGTTTACCGCCCATAAGGAAGAATATCAGAAATATCTATTGGAACCAATGAAAGCCCTTGCCGCTTCTGTGGGAGAAGCTTTTGTAGGGGAGGATGGAACGAAACTCCATCTGTCCCGGATCTATCGGGATATGCGGATGCACCCTTCTACCTTTTATAAAGAGAGCCTGTGGTTCTGTATCCGCAGACCGGGAGCCTCTTGGCTGGAACAGCCGGGACTGTGCTTTGAGGTTCGACCGGAAGGCTACCGCTTTGGATTCCTTTTCATTCATCCCAAGGCTGCTACTATGGAACTTATGCGGATCAAAATGGCGGATCACAGTGAGGAATTTTTAAAAATTGTGAAAAAGGCAGAAAAGGAAAGTGGGCTGGAGTTGACGGGTGATGCTTATGCCCGTCCCAAAGCCTGTCCCAAAGAGGAACTAAAGCCCTATTTCTCCCTGAAAAATTTCCTTGCCATGGCAGATTTGGAGCCGGATGACCTGCTCTATTCCCCGGAATTGGCAGAAAAAGTTCGCAAGACATTGCTTGCATGGAAGCCCTTGTATGATTTCTGCCAAGATCTTTAAATTTTGCATTATGTAAACCAAAACTGTCTGTTTTCGGCTATGATACTGTTTCTTGATAAAATGGTTTGAAAACCATTTTATTGCAGGATGAATATCCTGCACCGCCTATGGCGGCAAGAACAGTATTACAGGTTATTTCTTGGCGGTTTTGCCGCCATGCCGCTTACCAGCGGCATAATAAAACGGTTAATCCGTTTTATTAGAAATAAGTATGACACCGAAACAGACAGTTTCCCTATCTTCTTCAATATAGCAAGGATTTGTTAGGGAAGGTTTCTGCCCTTTGTGGAATAGTAAGCACACGGGAATTTCCCGAATGGATTCTCGAAAAAAGGGGGACAGAAGCATGGAGAAAATTGGAATTAAAATGGCTTTGGCTATCCTTATGTCTGCTTTACTCCTGTCGGGAGCGCAGGCGGCGGTGCCGGAGAAACTGATCCCCGGTGGAGATACCATCGGTTTGGAACTGGATTTACAAGGCGTCAGTGTGGTAGAACTTGCGAATGATGCTTCCGGGAATGGGGGATTAAAGCCCGGTGATTTGATCTGCAGAGTGGGAACTATGGAGATATCTACAGCAGAGCAACTTCGGAAAGAGGTACAGGCTTCCCAGGGGAAGCTGATGGATCTGGGGATCGTGCGAAACGGAGAAGAAAAAAATATAAAGCTTTCTCCACTTCAAACCGCGGAAGGGTGGAAATTAGGTGTCTATGTGCGAGATCATCTGAAAGGCATCGGTACGGTAACCTACTATGAGGAGGATGGAGATTTTGGCGCCTTGGGACATGGAGTTAGTGGGGAAGAAAACAAGGGACTTCTGCCTCTTCGGGGCGGTGACGTACTACCTTCGGAAGTGGCTTCTGTAGCGAAGGGAAAAGTGGGAAAACCCGGTTGCCTTCGCGGAACATGGCAGGAAGGAACGACTTGTGGCAAGGTGGAGCGAAACACGCCCCAAGGGATTTTTGGCAAAATGGAGATCGGGCAGAACGATGCACTTCCTGTAGGGGAATCGGATGGGGTGCATAAGGGGGAAGCCCTGATCCGCTCCACGGTACAGGGGCGGGAGGTTCGCAGTTACACTGTAGAGATCTGCGAGATCCACCATACCGAAACCCACGATCGGAACCTTCTGCTTCGAGTCACAGACCCCGAGCTTCTAAGTGCCACAGGAGGCATCGAACAAGGCATGGGCGGCTCCCCCATCATCCAAGACGGCAAACTCATCGGTGCCGTGACCCACGTTCTCATAGACGATCCAACCATGGGCTACGGGATCTTTATTGAAAATATGCTGGACGCGGCATCATAAAAACGCAATAACAGGGGCGAAATGCCCCTGCCATTTTTATTAGCATATCAATATCCATTTCATATATTGCCATATGTATTGACAATGACACATTATTTTTATATAATGTATTGTGCCATAGTCAGAATAGGGGTGATAGCAATGACCGACAAAGAAAAAATCAAAGAGCTATTGAAAGCGTCGCCGGATGGAACAATTACCGCAAAGCAGGTAACAGCAGCGGGGTTGCACCGCAGTATTTTACAGAAGCTTGTAGACAACGGTGTTCTTTACCGTTATGGTCGTGGTTTGTATGTATGTAGTGACGCATGGGAAGACGATTTCTACTTGCTTCAGTGCAAATATGGACGCGGAATATACTCACACGATACTGCTCTCTACCTGTTGGGTTATTGTGATCGCACGCCGGCAAAGTACACCATGACATTTCCAAAAGGCTATAATTCTCAGTCCCTAAAACAGGAAAGTATTATCATCAGGCGAGTTGTGCCGGATAACTATTCTTTTGGCGTGATAGAACTACAATCTCCCTGTGGGAATTCCATCCGTGTTTATGACCTTGAAAGGACGCTATGTGACATTCTGCGTGGCAGCGGTAGCGATATTCAGATCGTAAGTGCAGCCATGAAGAAATATGCGGCTTCCAAAGAAAAAGACATACACAAACTGATGCAGTATGCAGATCGGCTCCGCGTGAAGCCTAAGGTACTACGATATATGGAGGTGTTACTATGATTACAAGGAATCCGATGCAGCTGAAAGCCTTTATCAAAAAGAAGGCTGCGGAAAAGAATATTTCTGCCCAGCTCGTCATGCAGAACTATATGTTAGAAAGACTGCTGGAACGAATTTCGCTGTCAGAGTATAAGTACAATTTCATTCTCAAAGGTGGATTTCTGATTTCGGCAATGGTAGGTCTGGACACGAGGGCAACAATGGATTTAGATACTACGATTAAGGGTTTTACACTGACCCATGAATCTATCCGTGGTATTTTCAGAGAAATTTGCACCGTAGAAATTGCTGACGATGTAAACTTTGAACTGGTGGACATTTCGGACATCCGTGAGGGTGACGACTATCCGGGAATCCGCGTAGCACTGAAAGCGAACTATCCCCCTATCAGTGTGCCACTAACCGTGGATGTGACCACAGGAGATGTTATCACGCCGAGGGAGATTGAATATTCTTTTCCGCTGCTGTTCGATGACCGCACAATCAGCATCCTTGCCTATAACCTTGAAACGGTATTAGCGGAGAAGATCGAAACGGTACTATCACGAAGCATCGCCAATACTCGTCCGAGAGATTTTTATGATATACATATTCTGTATGCCCTCCACGGTGCGGAGTGCAACACAAAAACACTCCTACAGGCACTCGAACGGACAGCAGACAAGCGTGGCAGCCGCAAGGTTTTAGAAGCATACCCGGACATTATCACGGACATTCGTGAGAGCAAGCAACTTCAGACCTTCTGGAAAAAGTATCAGCGTGATTTCGATTATGCGAAGGAAATTTCCTTTGACGATACCTGCGATACGATCCGGCGTATTTTGGAAAGTATTAAGTAAATAATATTGAAAATGAAGATGGTTGCAAAAATTTTCTTGCCCCCTTATTGACATCACTCCTGTTCGGCTCTCCCATTATCCGAGACGGCAAGCTTATGGGCGCTGTAACCCACGTCCTCATCGACGACCCCACTATGGGTTACGGTATATTCATCGAAAATATGCCGGATGCGGCAGGGTAAAGAAATATGACAGGGGTGAAATGCCCCTGTCATTTTAATCGGATTTTTGTGAAGCAGAGCAAATTGTCTGACAATTTGTACCCCATGGGTAGTTGGTATTTTGTGTTGATTTTTTGATTGATTTTCGGCGGAAACAGTGTATAATAGAGGCAGATAGCACGCAAGATAATACGCAAGTTGACGGAGGTGTTTTCTTCAAGGATTACAGACCGCCCTTTACCATTACAAACGAGATCTTGGTATATGTATCGACCATTTCCGAAAAGCCCAACAGCAAGAATCAGCGGTATATCAAATCATATACAACATACCGCCCTTTATGATCCTGTGTCTTGCCTTGTCCGTGGTTTTCCGACGCAAAGGCCATGGAAAGGCCGGACTGCTGATGCAGCTTGTGGGGATCCTGCCTTGTATTTTCCCTTTTGTCATCGGATAGAATAAATCATGGAAAATCACTATAGAGAAGGGGTAAGCTTGTCAAAAAGAATTTTTGGGAAATCATGCAAAAGGACTTGACAAAACGGCACTATTCATGATATGATGTTCATATAAATCTATACAAGTCGAGAAATGGACCTTTCTCGGCTTGCTCTTCGGAATGGAGGGTGATTTATTATCCATAATTCGAAAATAGTAACAGGCGATCCATAAGATGATCATGGGTTAGGGAACGGTATGCCGGAGATCGGAACACACATTGATCGAACTATGGAACCGATGTTGCGGAACAGAACGGAAAGGAGATAGAATACATGTACAGAAGAAAAGGAATGCAATCAAGGCTGTCTATGGATATGGAGGCTTTCGGAAACAAACGAAAGGCCATGAAGGACACACAGGAGAAGGGGAGACTGTATACAGCGATCCCTCATGGGTATTTGGTGGAAATGGATAAGCTGACGGATGAGGAATTCGGTCGTTTGATCCGTGGACTTCTCTATTACAGCGTTATGGAAGACTTCCCGAAGGGGATGGAGCAAGAGGAGATTTTTGTCAACCGTGTCATAGAACGGGAAGATCAGTTTCGCAGGGATTTTGTCAAACTGGGCAAGAGCCGATCCGAAGCCGGACGAAAGGGTGCCCAAGCCAGATGGAATAAGGGAGCTTCGGCTCGTAATCCATCGCTTTCCCCCAATTACGCCTATCTTTTGGATGAGAGTTTATGATCCGGGGACGGAACCCGCAGATCCCGTCATAGCCAATGGCAGAGTTATTTTGCCATGCGTTTTTTATGGCGTAATGGCTATACCAATAACAATACCAAAAACAAAAACAATAACAATACCTATATCAACACCCATACCAACGGAAAGGGATACCATTGTGGCTGCCTAAAGAGGCAGCAAGGACGGTGTGTTTGAATAGAAAATATTTTGTTTGTTATACTAAGTTTCTTTAGAAAGTAGACATTTTCAATGGCTACTTTCTATAGCCCGGAAGGGCGTAGAAACTTGTACAAGACGGCTTATGTGCCCTGTTGGGCACATAAGGTCCAATTAAAAGTGTCTACTTTTAATTGGATAGTAGTATTAGAAATGAAATCAATTTCTGTGTAAAAATCGGAAGACTCTCGGTGAACCACTGTTTTTTTGTTGCGATCTGTGCTATAATGATGAAAAATATACTTGTGGGCTTCCATAGATGATTGTTTGTGCAGTATCTTTAGGCAGCTTAACACCTAAAGAGGAGGGGAAACAATGGATCAAGAAAAACCCATAGAAGCCCATAAGCATTCCTTGAGCAACCGGGACGCACTCCGAAAGTCGGTTCTGTGCGGATGCTTTTATTGTCTGAAAAGATTCCCTCCCACGGAGATCCGAGAGTGGATCCATGACAAAGAAGGGCAAACTGCCCTTTGTCCCTTCTGTGGGATCGATTCCGTTATCGGGGACGCCTCCGGCTATGGCATTGAGACGGCATTTTTGGAGGATCTGAAGAAATATTGGTTTGAATAATCTTTGTCGAAGATGGAGTGGATGTTATGAACGCACTATTGGAAAGAATCACCGAAGAATGCAGCGGGTATACTGCTTTGGGTCATGTGGCGACCTATATACCCCAACTGGCAGTGGCGGATCCCAAGAAAGTCGGGATCTGCGTGGCTACCCACACCGGGGAGAACTACAGTGCAGGGGATTGCCGTGATCGGTTTACCATGCAGAGCATTGTGAAACCTGTGATTCTGCTCCTTGCCCTTATGGACAGCGGAGAGGATAGGGTGCGGGCTTTGGTGGGAGTCGAGGCAACGGGAAAGCCCTTTGATGCCTTTAACTACAGCGATCAGGCACTGACGGGGGCCCATATCAATCCCATGATCAACACCGGGGCCATTGCCCTGTGTACTCTGATCCATGGAGCATCTTATGAAGAACGGCTTGAGCGACTGCTGGCTCTTGCACGGAAGCTGGCAGGGAACCAAGATTTAGAGGTGGATCGGGCAGTGTATCTGTCCGAAAAGGCAACCGGCAGTAAGAACCGTGCTTTGGTCTATATGCTCAAGGCCTATGGTATGATCGACGATCCGGCTGAGGAACTCTTGGATTTCTATTTTAAGGCCTGCTCGATTTTGGTCAATTGCGGAGATCTGGCACGGATTGCCAATGTCTTTGCCCACCATGGCATCGATCCCCTTACGGGAGAAGCTATGTTCCCGGGAACTTTTGCCCGCTATGTCAATGCCACCCTTGCTACCTGCGGTATGTACGACGGTTCCGGGGAATTTGCCCTGAATGTAGGCTTCCCTGCCAAGAGCGGTGTAGGGGGCGGTATTATGGGTGTGATCCCCAACCGAATGGGGGTTGCGGTCTTTTCACCCGCTTTGGATAAGCGGGGCAACAGCGTTGCCGGCATCCAAATGCTCACAAAACTCAGCCAAGCCTTGGATCTGAGTATTTACTGACACAAAAGAGGTGCCTATCGGCTTTAATGCACAGGATATCTTTGAGGGGCCCTATAAGGAGTGGACGGAGCTCATGGCTCTGTTCACCTACTCCGATAGTGCCAAGGTCTACTTTGTAAACTAAAACGCATCCCAAATTAGCATAACCGAAACCCAAAGGCTCTGTTGAGGATCTCAATTCCTCAACAGAGCCTTTTTCTGTCAATTTGCACTTCAATTTCCCGTTTATGGAGTTGTTTACCAAGTTGGCATAGACCCTTGCCTCTCCAATGGGAGA
>JAZSAO010000421.1:0-3914 GCA_045601945.1 Faecousia sp.
TATAAGAACGATAACTTGAATATGCGCAAGGTGGTTTTGACACCTGAACTAAGAGGACCTTACTATTACTTTGTTCTAAACGGGATCACTGCAGTGCAGATGGGAGACAATATAACTGCTGTCCTACGGATGAAGAAGGACGGTGAGGAAGTGGTCTCTATTACAGATGTATACAGCGTTGCAGAATATGCCTGCTCTCAACTGGAGAAGGCAGAAACTTCCGATTTGCTGAAGACCGTATGTGTGGATCTGCTCCGCTATGGTACTGCTGCCCAGATCTTTAAGGGCTACCGTACGAATGTTTTAGCGGATCGATACATGGCACCGGAGTATGAGGGCTATCTCAGCGATATAACGGAACTGGAGTTTGGGAATACCAATGTGCTTATGGATGATCTGGATGCTCCTGAGATCGTCTGGAAGGGAAAGGGCTTGAGCCTGGATTCTAAGGTCGTTCTTCGCTTTATCTTCAGCGCCGAACAGTTTGCGGGGAAGCTTGAGGATCTGACTATGAAGGTTCGCTATCAGAACAACAAGGGGGAGAATGTAGAAACTGTAGTATCTGATCCTGTTGTATATAATGCAGGAAAGAGTCTATATGCATTCGACTTTGATGGGCTTAAGGCTTCCGAACTCCGCACAGCGGTTACTGTAGTCATTTATGAAGGAGATCGGCAGGTATCGGCATCTGTTTGCTATACTGCAGATACTTACGGTAACAAAACCGAGGGTACCCTTCGGGATTTGTGCAAGGCGCTCTTTGCATATTCCGATTCTGTGCGTGCGTTTTTTAAGTGATTCGGCCCATTGACCGAAGATAGAATATAAAAGTCCCCTCTGCAACAGTGTGAAAGCTGTTGCAGAGGGGGTTTAAACTATTCATCTGATGATTCCGTTTCGGGAGGGGGTGGATAGAGCGTTTCTTCCAGATCCACAAGATCTTTCACAATGGAGGTATATGCATCATCTCCGATGCGGAGGTAGTAGTTGTTTTCGTACAGTCGCACAGCATCTTCTGTAGCAACCACGCAATAGCGAGGAACGGTGCCGACACCGTTATCGACGGTGCTGACGGGGGTATAGGAAACGGAAGTGATACTGTGGTCCCCGGTTTCGTGATCTTTGGTAAATTCCAGATCCAGAATTACGGAGGTATTATGCTTTCCGGGGGTGGTGGAGCAGAAATCACCGAGACCGTAGGCAATGATGCATTCCCGATCCGGTTGATTATCTGCAGTGATCGTACGATGCTCTATCTTCTCCAGACGGTGAGAATGAGTGCCTAAGATTACATCTACGCCGGCATTTAGGAGGAGATCTGCAATCTGATTCTGTGTACTGCTGATACCGCTGATATTTTCGCTCCCCCAATGAAGGGAAGCAATGATGAAATCAGGCTCTTGCGCTACAGCGGCATTTACCAATGCAAGGATTCCTTCTCGATCGATATCTTCGTAGTCTGTTGCGTAATCTTCGTAGAGAAGATTAACTGCAAAGTCGGAACCTGCAGGAAGACCCATGCCGCTAAAGCCTTTCGTGAAAGCGATAAAGGCGAATCGTATGCCACGGATCTCTTTGATGAGAACATTTTCCTCTTTAAATTCTTCTTGCGTACGGAAAGTACCCAGAGGGTGCAGGCCTTGTTCTTCTATAATATCCTTGGTACGGATCAAGCCGGACAACCCTTGGAAGACACTATAGGAATTGGCGGTTTGCAGGATGTCGAAACCGCTTTGAGCAAGGGCAGGGGCAAGAGCATCGGGATAGCTGCCCTTATCGGTGTTAGAAAAGGTGCCCTCCAGATTGCCTATGGTCAGGTCTGCTTTTGCGGTATGGGTAACGATGGGAGAAAATAAAGGCATAAAGTCGAACATGCCACCGTTGGCACGGCTGTGGGCGATCATGTCCTCTGTTAAATAAATATCGCCGACGGCGGTAAGGGATGCGGTGGTCGTACCTGTATGGTCGGGAGTGTCCGACCGGGATTTCTGACAGGAACATAGGAACAGCATGACCGGCAATAGGAGCAATGCCAGCTTGCTGAGAATTGATTGCTTCAAAGTAGGATCCCTCCATTATGATATACAAATCTATTTTACAATAAAATCAAAATATATACAAGAGAAAATTTTAAAATTGACGGAATTCGACAAATATGATATACTGAATGGGAAAGAGAGGGGGCGAACCTATGAGAAATTACGGAAAATGGATCACTGTAGCCTTAGTGATCACTGCAATTTTGGTAGGATTGTTCTATCCGCGGGACGGGGAGCCCACTGAGGAGGTGACTCTGCCACCTGTTCGGAAAATTCCGGAAAACGATTATGTATTGGAAAATTTTTATTGGGATAATGGATTTCTCCGTTATAAGGATCGAGAGCACATGATCGGCATCGACGTATCTACCCATCAAGAGGACATTGATTGGCAGGCTGTTGCAGACAGCGGTATAGAATTTGCCATCCTTCGGGCGGGCTATCGTGGAGCAACTGCAGGCAATCTTTATGTAGATGATTGTTTTTCCTATAACTTGCAGGGAGCAAAGGCGGCAGGTTTAAAAGTAGGCATATATTTTTTCTCTCAGGCGCTGAACAAGGAGGAAGCTGTTGAGGAAGCGGAATATGTTTGCGAACTGTTGGATGGAGAGTCTTTGCAGCTTCCCATATTCTTTGATTGGGAGTACTTAGATGGTCGCGTGCCGGATCCTTGGCTTATGCCTATGACTGAGTGTGCGGTCGCTTTCTGTGAAGCCATCCGGGAGGAAGGATACGAGCCCGGTGTGTATTTTAATCAAGACTACGGCTATAATTATCTGGATCTTCGGGAATTGGAGGATTACACCCTCTGGCTGGCAGAATATGGATCTATTCCGGAATTTCCCTATATGTACCATTGTGTCCAGTATACGGATAACGGATCGGTCTCCGGCATTGATGGCCCTGTAGATCTGAATCTTCTGTTCATAGAAGAATAAGCTATAAAAAACAGACTCTGTTCGCAAGACAGAGTCTGTTTTTGATATATTATTCCGGATCTTCTACGTCTACACAGCGGATATCTGCGCCTAAGTCTCGCAGCTTTTCGATAATATTTTCGTAGCCACGCTCAATATACTTGACATCCTTAATGATAGTGGTACCGGAAGCGGCAAGACCGGCAATGACCATAGCTGCACCGGCACGGAGGTCACAGGCGTAGACAGTACAGCCTGTAAGGGATTCGACACCGGTAATGACAGCACGTTTGTTGTCTACCTTGATTGCGGCACCCATGTTGCACAATTCGTTGCAGTAACGGAAACGGGTATCGTAAATACTCTCCGTAATGATGCTGACACCGTTGGCAAGGGCCATACACACAGCAATTTGCGGTTGCATATCTGTGGGGAAGCCGGGATAGGGGAGGGTCTTAACATTGGCACGACGGAGGCGGTTGACTCTCTCTACACGGATGGAGTCATCGTATTCCGTAACCTTTGCACCCATTTCTCGCAGCTTTGCGCTGATACAATCCATATGCTTGGGGATGACATTTTGCACCAGAACATTACCACCGGATGCGGCGGCGGCTGCCATATAGGTGCCGGCTTCGATCTGGTCGGGAATGATGGTATAGGAGCCACCGTGGAGAGCTTTGACACCACGGATTTTAATGATGTCTGTACCGGCACCGGAGACCTTTGCGCCCATAGCGTTGAGGAAGTTTGCCAGATCAACTACATGGGGTTCTTTGGCGGCATTTTCGATAATGGTGATGCCGGAAGCGAGGACCGCACCGATCATAATATTCATGGTGGCCCCTACGGAAACCATATCTAAATTGATACGGCCGCCAATGAGTCCTCCCTCGGGAGCAGAGGCGCATACATAGTCGTTGACTTCTACTTCGGCACCCATGGCTTCAAAGCCTTT
>JAZSAO010000422.1:0-7927 GCA_045601945.1 Faecousia sp.
GGTCGGCTGTCTTGCCGTTTCCATCAACCCAACCGGCAAAGGTGTAGTGATTGGTATTGTCGTATGCCTTGGTGGGGGTAGCCCCGGTATAGGTGGCGGCAGCGCCCTCGGTAACCGTCATGGTCTGGATCACGGTGCTGTCAGCATTGCAGAAGGTGACGGTATACTTGGTGCTCTGCCCTGCAGGAGACAGGTCTGCAGGCCCGATGTAAATATAGTCGATGGCGTAGCTGCCCTGTGCCGGGCTGGTGGCGGTGGAATTGACCGGGTCTACACGGATGGCAGTCAGGATCTGCCCCACAGCTGCCGCAGGCATTGCCATGCGGATGACTACAAAATCATTTGCAGGATAGGTGGCAAGGGTGTCTCTCACGGACTTGTCTTCTGTATAGTTTGTGTGCTCTTGGGTGACGTAGAAGAACTGGAGGGGACCATAGTTGCCGGAGGTTACGGTGTTCTTGATTCGGATTTCCACAATATCTCCTGTCGCTACGGGGTAAGCTAAAACAGCCTTAGAAGACAGGTAGGGATCCTTTTCCGCAAAGGTACCGGAAAGAAGGCCGGTAGTGTTGTTCACCGCAGGGGTCGTACGGGCGCCTGTCCAATCGGAGCTGTTAGCCAGGGGATCTCCCTTGTCGAAATTGGTCAGGAAGTACAGGTTGCCAACGGTAACGGTACCGTCTGTAGCCTGACGGAAGGCAACTTCCTTGCCGTTCAGGGTAACCTTCTTAACAGTCTGGCCGCTGAGATTGGAGGTGATGGTACGGAAGCCGATGTTGGGATCAGAACTTTCGATGATCATGGTAGTTCCGTCCAAACGGATGGAAATATCCGTTACCTTTGCAGAAACCTGCAGAAGCTTATAGGCAGAGGTGTACAGGGTAGAGCCGTTGGAAACGGAAACGAAAATGGTCTTGCCGTTAGAAGCCTGATTCAGACCCAGCATAGCGGTACTGCCGTTGGTGGTGTGACCGCCAAATTCTCTGGTAGAGGGGGTGGATTCAAAGGAATTGTAGTGGTACAGAACCTTCAAATTGGGATTTTTGCTGTCCTCGATGGCAATACGGGAAGCCAATGCGATATCGTCCCCGGTGCTGACCATACTGAGCTTTACAGGGGTGACTGTTGCCGTAGCCCCGGCGGCAACGGGATAGAGAACGGTCTGATAGGTTGCCACACCACTCTTGGTCTGCTTGTACTCAAAGTACTTGGTAGTGGTGGAAGCGGCGGAGGAGTCATAGCCCGTCTGCAAGGTGGCGGTGATCTCCGTATTGAGAGCCGTGTTGTGGATATTATAAGCCTGCGCAATGATCAGATTGGAGCCGGACCCGTAAGCGGTCTTGCCCGTATCGTGAACGTCGCTTGCAATGGTGGGATTGGAGTAGGGTGCGCAGTGCCAGTTCTGGCGATAGGTGTGGGAATTGGAGTTAGAAGGCACCACCTTATCCGTAACCACCAAGAAAGATCCCAAGCCCTTAATATAAGATACATTGCGGTAATGGGTAAAGTTGGTGGTGGCGTTGGTCCATGCCCGGATATTGGTCACACCGGCATTGGAAACCATGTCGATATTGCCCTTAGAAGCCATATCAGATAGGTTCTGTGTCCAAGTCTGAGCAACGCCGTCGATTTCGATGGTGTTATGGGACTTGGTCTTGGAATTCTGGAAGCTGTAGTGGGCGTGGGCAGAGTCGTAGGAGGTCATACCCGTATCTGTCAGCAGGGAGCGACCACCGTAGTAGAACAGCAGAGCGTTGGCATCTCGGTGGGCGTGATTGCCGCCGATCTTGGCGTTCATGAAGATCATGGAATCCGTGGAATCCCAGCCGGTGCGGTCTGCTACGACTTTGATGTTGTCATACTCGCCATAGGTATCGGGAGCGGAGCCTGTAGCGTGGTTTACATAATATTTTAGTTCCTGTACCGTCTGGTTGCTGTCCATGGTGTTGCCGATGGCATCCAAAACCTTCTGTACAGCGGTCTTGGTGGCAGAAGGACCGCCCTGTCCCCAGAAGGGAGCCATACCGTTAGGCATGGTGCAGTCCACCAGATACTTTGCCAAACCTACCAGCTTCCCCTTAAAGGTAGCGGCAACGGTCGAGGTATCCCCCGTGGTGCTCATGGCTGTCAGCAGGACACTGCTCCAGTTAATGACCTCGGAAGGATAGCCGAAGGTAACCTCGTTATAAGAGCCGTCGGAAGCGATCAGGGCATTGACCACCTTAGGCTGACGGGCGTTGTAGTTGGTTCTCCAGGTGCTTGCCTTGGCAAATTCCGGGAAGAAGCCGAAGCTCTGATAGAACCCTGCCAAATGCCAGAAACCATGGTTGGTATAAGCCATATCGCTGAGAACTGCGTTAGAAGAGTTAAAAATGGTGGCACCGCTGTTCATATACACAGCTTCGTCATAGACCCAAGCTAAAAGCTTCATGTTCTCGTCAGGGGTCAGCAGACCGCTTGCCAGCAGGTGCTTATAAATATAGGGGAACTCCATGAGACGGTTAGCCGGCTCGATACTGCGGTTAGCGGGCTTGCCTGCGCCGGCATCGTTAATAAAGTCCAGCACAAGATTCTTTGCTCTGGTGAGATAGGTCTTGTAGTTGGCAGAATCCGTACCGGCAGCAACCGCGCTTTGTACAAGGGAAGAAACCTCATAAAAACGGGTGTTGTAGTTCAGCCACTCATTGGGTGTGCCGGAAGGTTTCGTCCAGGTAAATCCACCGGAAACACCGTTCCATGAAAATGGGCATGACCGTTGTTGTTGGTCAGCCAGTTCCATGTCAAACCGGATTCCGTCCAGTTGGTGCTATAGGCTGTGAAAACCGTAAGACGGAGTTTTGTCTCACTGCTACTCATGCCGGAGCACTTGGCATAGACAGACAGGGTAATGTTCTTTACGTTGGAAGGAATGGCAGCAGCGTCGAACTTCATATAAATTCGCTTGCTGTTGGTGCTGTAAGGGGTAGTGCCGGACACGTCATGATGGGCGTATAGGGTGGTGGCACTGCCATAGTTAGAAGAAGCGTAGGAGCCTGCCCGAACGTAGGTGTCTGCCGTGGTCTTCAGAGTTTTGGTCGTACCGTCAGCCAAGGTGAGGATCAGAGTCGGAACCATGGAGCTTGCCTCCCCGGAAGGGATCAGGATCTCCCCTGTGGTCTTGTCTAACATAGACATGACATAGACCACGCTCCGATTGGTTCCCATGTTGAAGCGGTACTCCTTGTAGTCCGTAGACGTGATATACTGACTGCCTGCGTAGTTCTCGGAGAAGGCAAATGCATTATAGGTGGATAAGTACACCATGGCACTGCGATTGGGGGAAGCAGGAATTGGATTGTAGCCCTTGAACTTTTCTGTGTAGTAGTTCAGAAGTTCCTGCTTTGCCAAGGTATAGTCCCCTGCATTGACCGCAGACTGGACCTTAGGCATCTTAGACAGGGTGAAGGCATTAAAAAACGCCGAGTTGGAGGTCAAACTCACCCCACGGGTCTCTGCCCCCAAAGCCACAGGTGCCAATGCCCACAAAAGGCACAGCACCAAAAGGAAACTAATGATTCGTTTCATAAGAAAACTCCTTCCGTAATAGGAATAAATGGATATCTATATCATAAGCGATTCCGCCCATTTTTTCAAGTAAGATTCTTTACAATTCCCGCAAAACACTTATACTTTCTCTTATATCATTTTTTCAATCAAAACCTTACGGAGATGGGATATATTTTTCCACTATCCTATCCGATACGCGGAAGACCTGTCTCTTGAACTTTCGAATCAAGAGACAGGTCGCGGTTTTATTGGAATTACAGGCAGATATTATTCCTCGCCGGGGAACTGGATGCCCAGCTCTTCGGGGCGGAAACGGGGGCAGACGTTTTCTGCGGAGGTAATGACCGAGGCGGCAAGATGGGTGCCGATCTCTACAGATTCGGGAAGGGTCTTGCCGTAGGTCAGACCACTGGCGACACCTGCGCAGAAAGCATCTCCTGCACCGGTGGTATCCTTAACGGCAACTCTACGGGCGGGGCAGTAACCCTTCAAACCGTCACGGCTGGCGTAAACTGCGCCATCCTTGCCCAAGGTCACCACCATGGAGTTAATGTTGGCGCGCTTGATCTTATCTGCCAGGATGTCCTGAAGTTCTTCGTGTCCGGTGTTGGTGTAGTCGTCTAAGAACAGGAGGCCTGCTTCTTCTCGATTGCAGATGAAGCAATCGAACTTTTGGAGGAAGTCACGACGTTCTGCGGCAATGCTCATGTTGGAAACCAGAGCGTAGGTCTTAACGTTATACTTGTCCGCCAGATCAAAGACACGCTTTACGATATCCTTATGGAGGTCAACCTGAAGGACAACGGAATCTGCCTTAGAGAAAATCTCGTCACCCTTGGTATCCAGAAGCTCTACCATGGGATAAGCATCGGGACGCTTGGAAATGGAACCGGCAACGTCACCGGTGTTATCAAACACAGCCAGCCACAAGCCCATGCCATCGGGGCAGGTAAGAACATAATCGCAGTTGACCTTGTGCTTCTTCAGCTTTGTCAGAACGGCATTTCCCATGGGGGTGTCGTCTACGATGCCGATATAAGTAGGACGAAGCTCCATGTTGGCAATATCCTCAACCACGTTTCTTGCAACGCCGCCGTGGACGTATTCGACTCTGCCTACGTTTCTGCCGGTGGGCATATAGGTATCCTCGGGGAAGCCCTTAATATCCACAAAAACGTCACCAATGACTACAATGCTCATGATGTGTACCTCCGTTTTTTAAGTTTCCCCTATTATAGCAGACTTTTCCCAAAAGTACAACAGGAAAGTACAATCTTTTTTTAACCAGAGACTATCCGGGGCATAGTTCTAACCGATTATTCCTCTGCTCCGGCTTTGAAGTTATAGATGGGACGGATCACCTTTTGGATCTCTACGGTGGGGGTGATGTTGTCTACAATATCTGCCATGGATTTGTAGGCCATGGGGCATTCGTCCAAGGTGCCTTGGTTTACGCTGGTGGTGTAGATGCCTTCCATTTCCTTCTTATATTGGGAAACTGTGAAGGAGGATTTTGCCTCACTACGGCTCATGAGCCGTCCGGCTCCGTGGGGAGCGGAGAAATTCCAGTCTTCGTTCCCCTTTCCCGTGCAGATGAGACTTCCGTCTCGCATATTGATGGGGATCAGGAGGGTTTCTCCCTTTTGGGCAGAGACGGCACCCTTCCGCAAAATCCCATGTTCTGTATCAATGTAATTATGAATGGTGGTAAATTGCTCCTCTACATGGAACTTCATGCCCTTTAAGATGGTGTCCATCATGGCCCGGCGGTTCACGGTGGCGAAGGTTTGGGCAATCTTCATATCGTGGAGATATTGATCTAACAGGGTGCCTTCCACGTATGCCAGTTCTCTGGGAATGTGGGGTTTTTGGTTTTTCAGTGCTTGGATCGCTTCCGGGATCTCCGTTTCCCTTCCTGCAGTTCGGAGCGCATGGATGGTATCCTGTAATTCTTGATCGTTCAGGGATTTTCGGGCGTTAAAGGCGGCATTTTGGTAGTATTTCGCGATTTCCACCCCCAAGTGACGGCTGCCGGAGTGGATAACGAGGTAGATGCTTCCTTCTTCGTCCCTATCGGCTTCAATAAAATGGTTGCCGCCACCTAAGGTGCCGATGCTTTTCTCGGCACGAAGAAGATCCATGTGCTTGCCGCAGTAGAGCTCCTCCAAGGGGACTTCCCCGGCGTATCTGTGAACCTTGTCCCGGATGGCAAAGCCGGAGGGGATCTCTTGACGGATAAGCTTATCTAACTTCTGCAGTTCCATGCGTTTTTCCCGGATGCGGACAGTTTCCATACCGCAACCGATATCCACACCAACCAAATTGGGGCAGATCTTGTCCCCGATAGTCATGGTGGTGCCGATGGTACAGCCCATTCCTGCGTGGATATCCGGCATCATGCGGATGCGGCTTCCGGCGGCAAAGGGCTGATTCAGGAGGCTAATTACCTGTGAGACAGAAGCCTGATCCACTACGTCTGTAAAGACCTTGGCTTCTGCGTATTTGCCTCTTAATTCTAACATAATATGATTCACCTCCTACGGTGAGTAGTAGTAAAACAGGGATCCCGATGTACAATCACCGAGATCCCCGTGGATCGATACGATCCGGTTTAAACAAGGAAATAAATTGCTCCGATTTTCGGTCTGTGTTTAAAATAGTTAAGATCAAGAAGAAAAAAGGCTTCTCTTCTCGTTAAGGCGTTCCATTACTTTGCCACATTTTCCAGAAAGCGCATGACAATGGCCGCTACCTGTGCACGGGTAGCATCGTCCTTGGGTAACAGTTTTCCGTTAGATCCGTTTATTAAGCCTTCTCCAACAGCCCACTGCATAGCTTCCAAAGCATAACTGCTGACCTGCTTCTCATCTGAGAAAGCAGAGAGATCTCCACGACTGCTCGTGTCAAAACCTTTTGTTGTAGCATAACGGTATAGGATCGTGACAATTTGCTCACGGGTTACAGGAGCAAAAGGCGCAAAACGATCCTTTCCTACTCCGTTTACAATTTTATGCTCATAACTCCAACGAACAGCATCCGTAAACCATTGCCCATCGGGAACATCCGTAAAGGGGATCTCCCCTTCTGCCATGGTGCCGTCATATCTCCACAGAACCGTTACTAACATTGCACGGTTCATTGTGCCATTGGGGGAGAAAGCGGTCTCTGATACACCGTTCATCAGTTTATTCTCCAATACATAGGAAACGGCTGAGGCATACCAATCCTTCGAATACACGTCTGCAAAAGGATAAACATACGGATATTCGGGCAGGTGGACCCCATCCCATGTATTACTTGCGGTGGGGAACAGACTTTCTAAGAAATAGAAAGTCAAACGGGGGTTCTCTATATATTCCTCCGCTCCGCTCCCATGCCATGAAAAAGCACGATAACCAATCACGGGGCGGCGTCCGAGGAAACAGACACTCCAAAGATTTCTTGTTTCTGCAAAGGCATATGTGTCAATTGTTTCTACATTTTCCGGAATCACGATCTGCTCAATGGCTGATCCGGAAAAAGCAGAAACACCAATTCGGGTAATGGTATGAGGAAGGGTAACATTCTTTAAGGAAGATGCTCCGGAAAATCCGTAATTCGGTACATATTCCATTCCCTCTTCGATTACCAGAGTGTGCAGCTTCGTACAACCGGAAAAGGCAGCCCTGCCAAGACTTAAGGGGTGGATCCTGAGTTCCTCTACGCCTAAACCACAGAAGCCGGCATAGTCTACAGATTTCAATGTACGTGGCAGATCCAATTCTCGTACATTTTTCAGCCCGTAGAATGCTTCTTGTCCAACAGTAACAAGGCTCTGACCCAAATATAACTTCTCTACTGCATAGTTTCTGTAAAAGCTTTGATATCCTACTGTAGTAACGGTGTCAGGCAGAATGATCTCTTTCAGATTATAACACTGATAAAAAGCGTAATCCTTGATTTCTTTCAAATTTTGAGGAAGGGTCACCAATTCCAATGCCTCACAATTTCGGAAGGTATCGGCAGGGATTACTTCCATGGATCCTTCGAAAATAACTCCTTCCAAAGAATAGCATTGTGTAAATACCCCATAAGGAAGTTCCTTTACTCCTGAGGGGATCGTAATGGTTCCCTCCCATGCGCTACAGTAACCAAAGGCAGAATAACCAATAGACCGTAAGCTTTTGGGAATGTTCAGGGATTTAAGCTTTTCGCACCTGAAGAAAGCGCCCTCTTTAATAGAAGTCGTGCTATCCGGAAGACAAACTCGCTCTAAGTTGATGCAACCCGAAAATGCATTGTCTTCTACAGTTGTGAATACTCGTTCGGGATCGGAGCTTTCCTCAAAGAGAACTTCTGTTAAGGATTGACTCTGAGCAAATCCGTAAAAAGGTATACTCGC
>JAZSAO010000423.1:0-2496 GCA_045601945.1 Faecousia sp.
ATACAGGGGAACGGGCTTACCCATGGAGCCGATCTTATGCTTATTGCCAACCAGATTGCCGATGATCAGGGTGGACTCTGACTGGCCGTAGCCTTCCATGATCTGCAGGCCTGTTGCCTTATAGAACTGGCGGAAGACCTCGGGGTTCAGTGCTTCGCCTGCAATGGTTGCGTGCTCAATAGACGACAGATCGAAACGGCTCAGGTCGTTCTTAATGAGCATACGATACATGGTAGGGGGAGCGCAGAAAGTAGTAATATGATACTTGGCAAAGAGGGGCAGGATCTTTTCCGGATCAAAACGGTCAAAGTCATAGACGAAGGTAGCACCCTCGCACATCCACTGACCGTAGAGTTTACCCCACATGGACTTCGCCCAGCCGGTATCGGAAATGGTCAGGTGGAGACCGTCGGGATTGACTCTGTGCCAATATTTTGCAGTAATGAAATGGCCTAAGGGATACTTATAATTATGGGCGGCCAGCTTGGGATAGCCGGAGGTGCCGGAGGTGAAGAACATGAGCATGGGATCGGAGCCGCAGGCAGTTTCCTCGGTTCTGGGGAAGTGACTACGGAACATGGCGTATTCTTCGTCAAAGTTGTGCCAGCCCTCTCTGGACCCGCCTACAAGGATCTTATTCTTCAGGGTGGGGCAATCCATAGCGGCTTCTTCTACTGCGCCTGCGGTATCACCGTCAGCGGTAC
This sequence comes from Faecousia sp., assembly GCA_045601945.1. Lineage (GTDB taxonomy): Bacteria > Bacillota > Clostridia > Oscillospirales > Oscillospiraceae > JAZOXB01. The sequence continues at coordinate 705 of JAZSAO010000423.1, forward strand.
AGACAACGGCGGCAACATTGGCGGCCTTAAAGCGGTAGGCAAAGTCGTGAGCCTGCAACTGGTTGGTAGCCGGGATCACGATAGCGCCCAGCTTATGGAGAGCCAGAACGGAGAACCAGTACTGGTAATGGCGTTTAAGAACCAAAATGACTCGGTCTCCCCGTTTAATGCCTAAGGATTTAAAGTAGTTGGCAGTACGACCGGACTCGATCTTCATGTCACGGAAGGTGAAACGGCGTTCGGTGCCGTCTTGAGCAACATGGAGCATAGCAAGCTTTTCCGGTTTGGTCTCTGCCAGAGCGTCTACGATGTCATAGGCAAAGTTGAAGGATTCTTCGTTCTTAAATGCAATGGCCTCGATTCCGCCGTCGGCGTTTTCTGTGGGGAGAACGAAGTTGTTGTAAATACGAGTGCCGTCACCTGCCCTCTTGGTGGTTTCGGGGAGGATCTCTGCCTGAGGTGCTGTTGTCTTGCGATCCTCGGTGGGGCTAAGAACAATGGCGTAGAAGGTACAATCTTTGCCACCGACTGCGATCATACCGTGGGGGGTAGAACTGTCGAAGAAAATGCTGTCGCCTTCGTTCAGGATCTCCGTATGTTCACCGATTTGGATCTTAAGGGTGCCTTTGATGATCAGGTCACATTCTTGGCCCTCGTGGGAGGTCAATTCCATGTCCTCGTGTTCGGCTTCCTCACTGTAGTGGGCAACAGAGAGCAGGGGAAGGGCATATTGATTTTTAAAGCCTGCGGCCAGATTATAGTGGGTCAGGTGACCACCCTGATCGATCATCTCCCGCTCTCCGGAACGAGTGAGGGTATAGGAGCGGAGATTGGGGCTGTGGCCTTCTACCAGGTCGGTCATATCAACGCCGAAGCTCAGTGCACAGCGGTATAAGAAAACGATATTTAGGTCCGTTAGACCGGCTTCACAGCGGAGATATTCTTCTTCTGTGGTGCCGGTGCGCTTTGCCATCTCCGCCACGGACAGACCGGTGATCTCTCGAAGTTCCCGAATTCGAGTGGCCATTTCCCGGATCTTGAACTCCAGACCGGTCATTTGTTTCTCATGCATAGTGGTGCCTCCGTATTATTTCCATAGTTTTGCACATATTTATACAATCATAGCATTTTCTACAGAAATTGTCAACAGTTTTTATTTCTTTAAATAAATGAAGATTTTTCGTGCATACTTCTTGACAAAGCTTTTTTCGAGGGGTATAATACAGAGAATCATTGCTAAAAATAGGATATATTATAGCCTGTTAAATGTCAAAATGAAAGTTTTTAACCAAAACGGGAGTGATAGAATGAAAGAACTGCGAATCAGTGACGTGACCCTAAAGGAATCCGCAGGGGAACTGGGACTATCTTTTAAAGAAAAGATCGAACTGTCCAAACTGCTGGATCGACTTGGTGTGGATGTGATCGAACTGGAGGCAATCGGGAATCCTAAAATCGACAGTCTACTGATCAAATCCATAGCGACTGCCGTAAAGGATAGTGTTTTGGCAGTGCCTGTGGCATTGACGGCGGAGAGTGTTACCATGACATGGAATGCTTTAAAGATCGCCCGAAAGCCTCGTTTGCAGGTTGTGGCAGGTGTCAGTCCTGTAGTCATGGAATATGTATACAAAATGAAGCCGGATGCTATGAAGCGTGCGATTTCTGCCACAGTTAAGTCCTGCGCTGCACTTTGCGAGGATGTGGAGTTTGTAGCTTATGATGCCACCAGATCCGATGGCTTCTTAGAAGAGGCTCTGCAAATTGCCATGGACAGCGGCGCGAAGACGCT
>JAZSAO010000424.1:0-3085 GCA_045601945.1 Faecousia sp.
ATACTTATTGTTGGCAGGGGCAGAGCCACAAAACAGCGGTTCCCTCCTCCTGCTTCATACATACAATAAAATATCACATATTTCTCCATATTTCAAGTAGTTTTCCGCAGTAAAAAACAGGCTGCTCTTTTTTCTCATCTCTTGACAGTTCTAAATCTGCATGATATACTTAATTTGTAAAACGGATTTTGCAAAGGCGTGCTTTTGCCTTCCCTAAAATTCAAAAGGAGGATATTGTTATGCTACGAAAAACCATCGCTCTCTCTTTAGCCTGCCTAATGCTTTTAGGTCTCCTGCCTATTATGGATTGTTCAGCCGGGTCCTACAACGGTGCCTACTATGATATGTCTGTAGCCACTACCGGTGGCACCCTGTATTTTGACTCCAAGACCCAAACCGTCGTAGGCGGTAACGTATCCGGGGATCTGGTCATTCCCGCCCAAATCCGTGGGGTAGAAGTCCGTTCCATCGGTGGTCTCGCCTTCCAAAACGAGAGTCTGCTTACTTCTGTTTCCCTCCCCGAAGGACTCGTAGAAATCCAATACAGTGCCTTTAATTATTGCAAAAATCTGGTCTCCGTCAATCTGCCCTCTACATTGGAGCGAATCGAAGATCATGCCTTCCGTCGGACGATTTTAGGAAAGATCGAGATCCCCCAATCGCTCCGTTATATCGGAGCCTATGCCTTCGCCTACACCCGGATCGATGCTTTGGTTTTTCCGGATACCCCGCTGTTTTTGGGGCAGTATGCATTTTCCGAATGCCGTTATTTCTCCGAGGTAAAAGTCCCGGATACCGTCACTCTTTCCGACGGAGTATTCAGCAACTGTGGCGGTCTGAAACAGGTTACCCTCTCTGACAGTCTGAAAGAGCTCCCCCATAGACTCTTTGAAAGCTGCAACCAGCTTGAAAACATTCTCCTGCCCTCCGAGTTGGAAGTTATAGGAAACGAATGTTTCAACGATTGCGACAGATTGAGCAATATAGATTTCCCCCCTACCCTTCGCACCATTGGGGATAAGAGCTTTTATGATTGCCATCTCTTGGATTCCATAACCCTACCCGATTCCGTAACTACTATCGGAAGCCAATCTTTTTACCGATGTCCTTTAAAAGAGATCACCCTGCCCAAAAATTTGCATCGGTTGGGCTATGAGGCCTTTTACGGCACCGACATTCCCATGGTTCATACCGTGAGTGGTGTCTATCTGGAAAATTGGCTGGTCAGCAGAACCCCCGGCATTGCTCCCAGAGCCATCTCTGTGGAAGAGGGAACTGTGGGAATCGCTCAAGGTGCCGCTTTCATGCCCTCCAGAGACCACTATGAGGACAGGACCAAAGTCGAACTTCCCTCCACACTGAAATATGTGTATGCAGATTGTTTCCAGAGCACCGGTGGCAAAAATTATGTAGAGACCCTTACCGTTCATCCCGACAATCCCTATCTCTGTTCCATTGATAATGTACTGTATTCCAAAGACCTCACCTCTCTGATCTTCTGCGGAAACTATAGCTATACTCCCAATACAAAGCTCCCCTCCGGATTGCGTCGGATCGAGGATAAAGCCTTCTATAAATGCACCCCTTTGACCTCGATTACCCTTCCCGACAGCGTAGAATACGTCGGTGATTATGCTCTGTCCAATTTTTATCTCCAATCCGTTACTCTCAGCAAAAATCTTCGCACCATCGGAGACTATGCCTTCTGTGATGATAACAGCTTGAAAACTCTGGTGATCCCCGGAAAGGTAGAAACCATCGGTGACTACGCCTTTAGCGGATGCGGGAACCTCTATGCCGTTAATTTCGGCAAGAACATTCGCACCATCGGAGATTTCGCCTTTAATGGAGCACCCCTGCAACAAGTCGTGCTGGGAGAGAATGTGGAATCCATCGGAAACTATGCTTTCAGCGGTGGAAAAATCCGCTACCTGCATTTGGGTTCCTCTTTGCGCTCTATAGGTAATGGTGCCTTTTACGGAAATTCCGACTTGAAGGATGTTGTTTTCCCCGCCACCTTGGAAGATTTGGGAGACATAGCCTTCTACGGTTGCGGAAGTCTGGAACGCGCCATTTTTCACGGTCCCGCACCCCGATTCGGTTCCCGTGTATTCTGCTATGACGATCCCTCCGGCAATCCGGAATTTCCGCCCAACCTGACCGTATACCACAGCGACCCCGAAGGTTGGTCCAAAATCAGAATTTTCTATTCCCAATATTGGAAGGATGCCCCCAAGCAGGTCTATCTGGATGTTGCCAAGAGCAGTTGGTATGCCGAGGCGGTCGACTTTGTCTCCGGCAACGAACTGATGAACGGTGTGGGCAACGGTCGATTCTCCCCCAACAGCACCATGACTCGTGCCATGGTGGTCACGGTACTGTGGCGACTCCAGGGTTCTCCCGTTGTGGAGCAGGCTCACAATTTTGCAGACATTGCTCCCTCCGATTGGTATGCCGAAGCCGTAAATTGGGCATTTGCCCGGGGCATTGCCAACGGCATCACCGACACCCTATTTAAACCCGACAGTTCCATTACCAGAGAACAACTTGCCACCCTGTTGTATCGGTATACAGTCTGTTGCGATCCCCAATCCATAACGCAGGGCACTCTCCCCGATTTCCCCGACAAGGGAACCGTCAGTTCCTATGCACAGGAAGCTCTGGCATGGGCCTGCACAGAGGGTCTCATAAACGGTGTGAAGGAAGGCTCCGTCACCTATCTCCGTCCCAAATCCTCTGCCACCCGTGCTCAGGTAGCCGCTATTCTCATGCGTTATACCCAGCGTACCCCTTGAAATCCCGTTTTCCCCCACGGCCCCAACTATTCGGGCTGTGGGGGCTTTCATTTTTTACAATTTGTTCACCCAATCCAATCAATTTCGGATATAATGACTAAAAAGGTCTGTTGCGTTCAACTGTAGAACAGGATATAATACAACCATACATATTATAATAATTATAATAATATGGCGATATGATATGAGAAAAGGAGGATTTTCCTTATGGCACGACGTGTACTGATCGTAGAGGACGATCATAATATTGCCGATCTCTTGCGCCTGTATCTGGAAAAGGACGGCTACGC